>JBDKHD010000019.1:0-17862 GCA_039797885.1 Pseudomonadota bacterium | reverse complement strand
AGATGCGGGTTTAATTTTCGAAATGGATAGTAGCCAATCTGTGGAGCTGGCAGTGTTGTCATCTGAAGAAATGAAAAGCACGGAAGGGGCTTGGGTTCCCTATGCAATTGGTGGAGGGATTGGTTTTGTATCAGGTAATTATTCTTATCTTACCAATGCTGCATTTAGTCCAACGGCAACCTGGAGTTGGGGCTCTTATGCAAAAGCAGTTGGGATGTCTACGATTGTTGGAGCGATAAACCCTGTTAACTCCATCCGCAGTGCTGCGGTGACAATGGGTAGCTCTTATCTGACTACTTGGCAATTTAGATAATTAGCATTTTAGGCGGCCTTTTTCAATAAGGCCGCTTTATTTTATATGGTGATTCTAATGAACTCATTAAAATTCGTTCATAAAAAAATGATTTTAAATATTTTTTTACATAAAAATGCCATTGTAATTTTAATATCATTTTTAGTGATGGTTCTGGCTTTATTAAATTCTTCTATGATAGCAATTTTAAATTCTTCTCTTATTGTGTTCGCTAGCATTATTTATTTTATTTCAACCTATTTTTTTATAGAAAAAAACAAAGACTTTACTGATTTAACTTGGGCTGTGTCATTTCCCTTGGTGCTTTATGGAGCTGTTTTTTCAGTTGAAAATCTCAAAATCACTGAGGCTGAGAAATTTTCTAATAGTGTTTTTTATCTTGGTTTATATTTTTTCAGTATTTCTTTATTATACCGAGGCGCGATTTTATTTAAATGTATCATTTTAAATAAGGTTTTATAATTATTTATGCTTAGATAAGTAGTTTATTGTTTTTAAATAATATGGATTTCGAGAATGAAAAAATAATGATTGCCACGCTTTTAAGTGCCGCTGTTTCTACGCCTGCATTTGCAGACAACAGCAACGAACTAGCAGATGCGGGTTTAATTTTCGAAATGGATAGTAGCCAATCTGTGGAGCTGGCTTTGTTGTCATCTAAAGAAATGAAAAGCACGGAGGGGACTCTTATACCAGTGTTATTTATACTTGGTAGTGCTGCTGTTAGTGCTTGGAGTTATCACGGTGTTAATTATTATAATACTGGTAGCATCGGAAGCAGTTCAGGAGCGGCATGGGCGGCAGGAGCGGGAGGACTTGCTGCGGCTGCGCCGATGACTCGTGTTCTTGGTCCTTACCCCAACACTGGAGGTTTTGGTGTTGCGTTGGCGCGTCCATTTACCTCCAACCCGTATAAATCTGCTAATCAGTTTGGGCGGATTGACTTTCACAGAAATTCTCATGATTCATTTATTCATACGCATAGTGGCCGCTGGGGAGGGTAAAGCGCAAAGGCTGGTCTTTATTAAATGAGTGATGCCAGTTTTTTACAATGAATGAGGAAATAGATGGAATATAAAGAGTATGCGATACAGTATTTTTTGTGCATTCTCAGAATTGAGTTAATGCAAGAGAAGGGCGTCGTTGCGCCAAAAAATGGCCCAGACTGGCTAGTGAAGCTCATTGATTATCTACTGAGTGAATATGCCAATTCTCGAGAAGGTCTTTATGTTCTTGGCCGAGAATTTTCACTAGCTAGCAGTTTTTCAGGTCTTAAAATTAGGTTGGTTATTATTAATTTGTTGGAGTTCGAAGAGGCAAATAAGAAATGTCATTGGAAATAAAAATTTGATTTTTTAATTTCTAATAGGTTTCGAAAGGAAATGCATTAAATTTCTCTTTCAAGGCAAATGTCTCGGGTCAAAGTGGGGCAGACTTGAGGCTTAACTGGCTTTATGCCTTTTAATTATGCCCTTTATTAAATTTACATGGAGTAAAAAATGAAAAAAATAATGATTGCCACGCTTTTAAGTGCTGTTGTTTCTGCGTCGGTATTTGCGGATAATAGCAATGACTTAGCCGATGCGGGTTTAATTTTCGAAATGGATAATAGCCAATCTGTGGAGCTGGCTTTGTTGTCATCTGAAGAAATGAAAAACACGGAGGGTGCTCTTGCTCCATGGATAATTGGCGGCGGAGTCGGTGCTCTAGCAGGTGGGGGAGGTTATATTTATGGATGGTATGATAATAAATACACTTGGAATACATCTAAATTTCTTGGCAACGCGGCTACAGGAGCATTAGCAGGAGCGACATTTGGAGCAGCAGGGTCGCTAGCCGGAGGTGGATTATCAGTAGGGGCTAACATTTGGAGAGCTAATAGCTTTAGCTTTAACTTGGGTGCTAATCAAGCTTGGAGAAGATAGCGTTTTAATAAATTCTATTACGTTGCATAGACACATTCTATGCAACATTAACATTTGGAGATTTTTATGTTTGAGGTTGTAGGTCTACTTATCGAGTCGTTAGTCGGGTATGTTGGAGGAAGGTTCTCTAGCGGAAAAATATCGATCTATGTATCTTCTATTCTTGTCGGATTGATATTCTTTTTCTGCTATTTTTTATATGAGGTTTTTGATCGGAAATCTTTAGTTATAAACAATTTATTTTCTTTGTTGTTTATTTCTTTTTCCATTTCTTTTCTTACTTATTTATTTTTTCGTGCATGCATTTTGTTTGATAAGAAAAAGAATTCTAACTGATTTATTTTGAGTATTGATTGTGAATGGTAAAGCATGCTTAAAACACACGGATTGGTTGCCAGCACGAGTCGTATAGAGAACTTTCACGATAATGCCTGCGCAGAAAGCTTCTTTGCGTTGCTAAAACGAGAGCGTATGTGTCGAAGAATTTATCGTAGCCGTGAAGAAGACAAAGCCGATATATTTAATTACATAGAGCTGTTTTATAATCCGCTTCGTCGGCATGGAAACAATAATGGCCTGTCGCCAACGGAATATGAAAATAACTATTTTATGAAACAAGGAAGCGTCTAGGGAATCAGGGGCGATTCTGGAGTTTCAAGAATATATGTTACAGGTAGAGGTGTTGGGGGTGGTGCCTCTTTGAATTTGGTAAATCTAAAACGCTAATTGATTAAAAGCGTAGGAGGGCTGGGCTTTAATGAGCCCAGTATTATTTTTATGATGGATGATACAAATATTTTTTTTGCTTTGGCTCTTTCAAGCTTCTTTGCATTTTCAATTGAAGACGTCTTAAGGAAAGCCAAAAGCCATATGGAAAAGTTAGCAATGTTGGCAATTCCAGCAATAATTTTGTCTACATTATTTTTTCGTGATATTCCTGTTGCAATGGGTGGGGTGATAAATTATTTAATTATATTTTTATTTCTAAAGCTGATAAAAAAAATGCACGATTATGATGAAAAAATAAAATAGATAGATAGTCGTTTTGGATAATAAATACATTTTGAATACGTCTAAGTTTCTTGGAAATACGACCACAGGCGCATTAGCAGGAGCGAAATTTAGAGCGGCAGGGTCGCTGGCATGATCTTAATTTTCAGTAGTAGTTAACATTTGGAGATTTTTATGTTTGAGGTTGTAGGTCTGCTTATCGAGTCATTAGTCGGGTATGTTGGAGGAAGGTTCTCTAGCGGAAAAATATCGATCCATGTATCTTCTATTCTTGTCGGATTAGTATTTATTTTTTAGTGCATGCATTTGGTTTAATAATAAAAAGAATTCTAACTGATTTATTTTTAGCATTAACTACGAGATTCACATCATTTTTTATTGGGAGTAGTTATTTTTATTATTAGTAAGATAACGTCAACTATTTAATTTTTTAAAAAGGAATTTCTGTTGATGATTCGATTGTTTTTGTTTGTTCTTGTCTTTGATATCGCCTATGCCAACGAATCGATCCTGTATCAAGACGGCCATGTGGCAGTAACTATACCGATACAAAGCTGGAAATCATTGCGCGATTTCCAAGTTGTCAAGCAAGACTTGGATTACTCCTGCGGAGCTGCTTCGCTAGCGACCATTCTTAATGAACATTATGGTCTCTCTGTTACAGAGGAGGAAATATTAAAAATCATGGACAAGGAGGATATGCGAGCCTCCCTTGAGGATATGGCTAATGCCCTAACAAAACTGGGTTTTCGAGGTGTAGGATACGCAGCATCATTTGAGCAGCTTACCAAACTAAAAATACCCGTCATCGTTTATACAAAACATCGTAAGGATGATCACTTTTCGGTATTGCGAGGAATTGACAAAGACACTGTCTGGCTTGCCGACCCTTCATTGGGTAATAGCACCTACAGCAAACACCAATTTCTAGAAATGTGGGAAACTCGAGAGGGCTCGAATTTAAAGGGAAAAATTTTGGCCATAATTCCGTTAAATCAAGAAGTGTCCAGCGAGAATGATTTTTTTACTACCCAGCCAACAAGGCAAAGCGCTGCTGCGGCACAGCAGCAGAGGTTTAGAAACATGCCCTAAATGCGCACTGAGATTTTGTTAGCAGAAGGGATTGCAAGCTAGCGCTTAGCGAATAACGCTGGGCGCTTTGGGCAGGGCGCGTTTGTGGGCGCTGGCGTCGTAAGTGTGCACTATGCGCTCGTAAGCGGCAGGGCTGACGTTTTCGCCTTGTAAAAAGGCATCAATTTCAGCGTAAGTTACGCCGTAAGACACTTCATCGGGCTTGAGAGGGATGAGCTCTTCGAGGTCGGCGGTGGGGGTTTTGTAAGCCACCGCATCGGGGGCGCCTAGGTGTTTGGCCATAGCTCGAATCTGCCCTTTCACTAGCCCAGTTAAGGGCGCAAGGTCGCAAGCACCGTCGCCAAATTTGGTAAAAAAGCCCATCACCGCTTCGGCGGCGTGATCCGTCCCAATCACTAAACCCCCTGTGGCGTTGGCAATGGCAAATTGCGCCACCATGCGCATCCGCGCCTTGATGTTGCCACGCACAAAATCGGCCTTGGCGGGTGTTAAGGTTTGCAGTTCTTGCAGCTGTGCATCCAAGCCTTGCACCGCCGCTGCGATATTTACCGTACGCACTTCATCGGCGGCGACAAACTTCAGCGCGACTTGCGCGTCACTTTCGTCTTTTTGCGTTTGATAGGGCAGGCGCACCGCAATAAAGCGGTAGCGGGAGTCCTGTGTTTGTGCGCGCAGTTTTTCCACCGCCAGCTGTGCCATGCGCCCCGCCAAAGAAGAGTCCACACCTCCGCTGATGCCTAGCACTAGGGTTTTTAAGCCGCTTTCTTGCAGGGTCTGGGTAATGAAATCCACACGATGTGCGATTTCTGCTACCAAGGCTTGGGTGTCAGCAAAGGGAGGAATAACAGCAAGAGCTTGGGCAATTTCCGTTTGGCGGTTGGACATGACAAATACTCGGATGGGTCAAAAGAGCGCAGAAACTAAGGTTAGGCGGGCACTTTGTCAACGCCAAAGCCGTACCATACCCCCTCGTAGCAAAATTGCGCAGGCCCTGTCATCCGTACGCTCTGGCCTTCGCCCGCCCAGTCGATGGCCAGTGTGCCACCTGGCAGCTGCACCGTTACCTGCTTATCCAGCCAGCCGTTGCGCTGGCCTGTCACCACCGCCGCGCACGCGCCCGTGCCACAGGCGAGGGTTTCGCCCGTGCCGCGCTCATACACGCGCAGCTTGATTTCACTGCGTGATAGCACCTGCATAAAGCCCACATTTACGCGCTTGGGAAAGCGTGCATGGCGCTCCAGCGCAGGGCCAAGCGTGGCGATGGCGCAGTGTTCGACGTCCTCGACGCGCAGCACCGCATGCGGGTTGCCCATGTTGGCAACCGACAGGCGCACAGCTTGCTCCAACACTTCGACGTCGTAGCTAAGCTGCTCGGCCTCGGCCTGAAAAGGAATCTGCGCGGGGGCGAATTTGGGCACGCCCATGTTGACCTGCACTTGCTCGTCTTCTTGCACCTGCAACTGAATGACGCCCGAGGCGGTGGCAACCCGAATCAGGTGTTTGTCGGTCAGCCCTTTGGCGCGCACAAAACGCGCAAAGCAGCGTGCGCCATTGCCACACTGTTCGACCTCGGAGCCGTCGGCATTAAAAATGCGATAGCGAAAGTCGATGTCGGGCGCAGGGCTTGGCTCGACCACCAACAGCTGATCAAAACCCACACCAAGCTGGCGATGTGCCAGCTGGCTGATTTCGCTGCTGCGCAGCGTAAAAGGCTGGGTGGTGGCATCGATCACCATAAAGTCGTTGCCCAGGCCGTGCATTTTGCTAAAGGCTAGGGGTGAAGCGGGAAGAGAAGAGCAAGGCATGATGTGGCTCCAAGTCAAACCTTGGTCTTTAGCGAAAGCTGTGCCAAGACGCTTGCGATGCGATTTGGCGGCGTCTTTAGCCTTTTAATCGAGTAAGCCGGCGCGCTATTTTGGGGCGTGATCGGTCTTTTTGCTCCAAAACAAGGCGTTTTCCTGCGCTGACTATGGGGTTCGGCCAAATTGCACTGCCGCAGTGCACAGGCGTGCAAACACGAATCAAAACGACGCATAAAACTGGGTGAGATGGTGGGTAAAAAACCTGATTATATTCCTAACAAATTGAAAAATAAGGGAATTTTAATCTTGGCACAGAGGGTGCAAAAGCCTAGTTGGCATCTGCCGTTACTTTCACCTCTAAGGATCGATTATGAAAAAACTAATTTCTCTTTCCGCGCTCGGTTTTTGTTCGGTGTTGGCTATGCCCACTCAGGCTGATCTGAGCGCTGCTGTGGACCTGTCCAATCTCTACTTGTTTCGCGGCGTGAACATGAGTGCAGGCTCACCTTTGGTTGCTGGCACGTTGAATTACAACCACGACAGTGGCCTGTATGCGGGTTTGTGGACGGCTTCAGGCGATGATGCCGCAGGCGTAGAGGTGGATTACTACCTAGGTTACAACGGCCAAGTGCAAGGCCTCGGTTACAGTGTGCAATACCTCAATTTCTACTACCCCGCAAGCAAAGGCACGGCCAATGCCATTGTCGATCTGGATGATTTAGCCGAACTGAGCCTGGCGCTGAGCTATCAAGACTTCAAAGCCAGCCTTACCGCCCCAACCAAAGACGATGCGGCGGGTGAATATCTGTATTACAGCCTGGGCTATGGCTATGACAAATTCAGCGCCACTTTGGGGCTGAACGACCACAAAGACGCGGCCAAGGATTACAGCCATGTCGATGTGAAATACCAATTTAATGAGCGAGTGAGTTTTGTGGTCAGCCAAGTGCTGGATACAGGCTCAGGCTCCACGCTAAACGACGCCACCTTGTGGCAAGTGAACTATCAACTTCCCCTTACTTTTTAATACAAGGACAACACCATGAAACTCATCTCTGCTGTGATTAAGCCCTTCAAGCTCGACGATGTGCGTGAGGCCATCTCTGAAATCGGCGTACAGGGCATCACCGTGACCGAAGTGAAAGGCTTTGGTCGCCAAAAGGGCCATACCGAGCTGTATCGCGGTGCGGAATACGTGGTGGATTTTCTGCCTAAATTGAAAGTGGAAATTGCCGTAAGCGACGAACAGCTTGACAGCACCATTGATGCCATTGTGCGTGCGGCTCATACCGGCGCGATTGGTGATGGCAAAATTTTTGTTACCGATTTAACCCAAGTAGTCCGTATCCGTACGGGCGAAACGGGCACAGACGCTATCTAAGGGGGCTATATGGAAAACAATGTCTATGCGCTGCAATACGCGCTCGATACCTTCATGTTCTTATTTGGCGGGGCGCTGGTGATGTGGATGGCAGCGGGTTTTGCCATGCTCGAATCGGGCTTGGTGCGCTCCAAAAACACCGCCGAAATTCTGACCAAAAACATTACGCTCTATGCCGTAGCTTGTTTGATGTATCTGCTGGTGGGCTACCACCTGATGTACGGAGGCAACTATCTGTTAAGCGGCATTACCGCACTGAACACTGACGAGGTGTTGGCTTCGTTTGCCAGCCGTGAAGGCGGCTTTACGGGTAAAGCGATTTACTCACCCGCTGCCGACTTCTTCTACCAAGCGGTGTTTGTGGCGACCTGTATGTCCATCGTCTCAGGTGCAGTGGCTGAGCGCATGAAACTCTGGGTGTTCTTGGGCTTTGCAGTGGTGATGACTACAGTGATTTACCCCATCGAAGGCAGCTGGGGCTGGGGTGGTGAATCGACCTTTGGCCTGTTCTCTTTGAGTGAAGACTTGGGTTTCAAAGACTTTGCAGGCTCTGGCATTGTGCATTTGGCGGGTGCGGCAGCGGCTTTAGCGGCGATTTTGTTGCTCGGTCCGCGTAATGGCAAATACGGCCCTAATGGTGAAGTGCGTGCTATTCAAGGTGCGAACCTGCCCTTGGCTTGCCTGGGTACTTTCATTCTGTGGTTCGGCTGGTTCGGCTTTAACGGTGCTTCAGTGCTGAAACTCGGTGACATCACCAGTGCTCACACTATGGCGGTGGTCTTTATGAACACCAACACCGCAGCTGGAGGTGGCTTATTGGCGGCTATGTTGCTGAGCTACATCCTGTTCCGCAAAGCCGATCTCACCATGATTTTAAACGGTGCGTTGGCTGGCCTGGTGGCCATTACCGCAAGCCCTGATACCCCTACCCCACTGCTGGCTACCGCAATCGGTGCTGTGGCAGGCGGCTTGGTGATTCTCGCCATCCTCGGTATGGATAAACTGAAATTGGACGACCCAGTAGGTGCGATTGCCGTGCACGGCGTGTCTGGTTTGCTTGGCTTGCTGGCCACTCCGTTAAGCGCGACTGGCACCACCTTCCTCGGCCAATTGGGCGGCGCGGCTACCATCTTCGTTTGGGTGTTCGTCACTAGCTTAATCGTTTGGGCCATCATCAAAGCCCTCTTCGGCCTGCGTGTTAGCGCGGAAGAAGAGTACAAAGGTGCAGACATCAGCGAGTGCGGTCTTGAGGCTTACCCTGAGTTTACGAAGAACTAATCTGGCGTAGAGGCGGCCATTGCCCGCCATGTGGAGCGTGATGCGCTCCGCTACGCGGGATGGTTTGGGGTGCATTCTCTTACGAATAAACATTGATGTAGAGGCGGCCATTGGCCGCCATGTGGAGCGCCATGCGCTCCGCTACGCGGAGTTGTTATGAACAAGGTGAAAATAGTGGTGATTGGCAACGGCATGGTCGGCCATCACTTTCTAGAGCAAGTAGCGGCAAGTTCTCGCGCTCAAGAGTTTGAGGTCACAGTGGTCGGCGAAGAGCGTCACAGCGCCTATGACCGTGTGCACCTATCCGAATACTTCCAGGGAAAAAGTGCGGCCGCCCTAACATTGGGCACGGCTGAGCAATACCTAGGCTGGGGCTTTAAAGTGAAGCTGGGCGTGAAAGCCACGCAAATTCACCGTGACGAGCAACAGGTGACGCTGGCCGATGGTGCTACCTTGGCCTACGACTGGCTGATACTGGCGACAGGCTCCTTTCCCTTTGTTCCTCCTGTTGAAGGCCATGACCGCGAAGGTTGTTTTACTTACCGTACTTTTGATGATTTAGATGCGATTCGTGCTGCCGCCAAAGGGGCGAGTACTGGCGTGGTAGTGGGTGGTGGCTTGCTCGGTCTAGAAGCCGCTAACGCGCTGCGCCAATTAAACCTTGACACTGCCGTGGTGGAGTTTTCGCCACGGCTGATGCCAGCTCAGGTAGACCAAGAAGGCGGCGAGCTTTTGGGCAGCATGATTGCCTCCTTGGGTGTGCAAGTGCTCACAGGACGGGCTACCGAGCGCATTGAAGACGGCATCAGTGCCAGACACTGCATGGTGTTTAAAGACGGTAAGAAACACGAAACCGATATGATTGTGTTCTCGGCGGGCATTCGTCCGCGCGATGAACTGGCGCGCGCGTCTGGCCTTGAAATGGGAGAGCGTGGCGGCGTGGCTATTGATAACTACTGCCGCACCAGTGATCCACGCATTTTGGCCATCGGCGAAGTGGCCGCTTGGCATAACTGCTGTTTCGGCCTTGTTGCCCCTGGCTATCAAATGGCCAAGGTGGCGCTGTCCACTCTAACCGCTGGTGAGCTGGCCTTTACCGGTGCGGATATGAGTACCAAGCTCAAGCTGATGGGCGTGGATGTGGGCGCGATTGGCGACACTCAGGGTACGCAAACGGCGGGCGCGAAAGTGTACCGCTACCTCGACCAAGTGCATCGTTACTATCGCAAACTGGTGGTCACCGCCGATGGGCAAAAACTGCTGGGCGCAATTTTAGTAGGTGATAACAGCTACTACGACCCTCTGTTGCAGTACTACCGCAACCGCCTGGATCTACCCGCCGAGCCGCAAAGCCTGATTGTAAAATCCGCTGGCGATGCCCCTGTGCTGGGCTTGGATGCACTGCCCGACACCGCCACCATTTGCTCCTGCCACAATGTCAGCAAGGGCGACATCATCTGCTGCATGAAGTCGGGCAAAGCTTCTTTGGGAGAAGTCATTGACCATACTCGCGCTACTACGGGCTGCGGAGGTTGTGCGGCGCAAGTCAAAGACTTAGTACAGAAACAGCAAGCCGCGATGGGCATGGAAGTCAGCCATGCCTTGTGCGCGCACTTTAAGCACAGCCGCCAAGAGCTGGAGCACATTATTCGCGTGGAAGGCGTGCACAGCTTCAGCGCCTTGCTTGAAAAACACGGCCAAGGTTTAGGCTGTGACCTGTGTAAGCCCGTCGCGGCCAATATTCTGGCCTCAGTCTGGAACGATTACGCCTTAAATGATGAGCTGGTGAGCTTGCAAGACACCAACGATGCCTTCCTCGCCAATATGCAAAAAGACGGCACGTTCTCTGTCGTGCCACGCATTGCTGGCGGGGAAATCACGCCAGAAAAACTCATTATCATCGGTGAAGTAGCCCGCGACTTCGGCCTCTATACCAAAATCACGGGCGGCCAACGCATTGATATGTTCGGTGCCAAGCTCAACCAACTGCCTGCGATTTGGCAGCGACTGGTGGATGCGGGCTTTGAAACTGGCCAGGCCTACGGAAAATCGGTACGCACCGTAAAAAGCTGCGTAGGCAGCAACTGGTGCCGCTATGGCGTGCAAGACAGCGTTGGCCTCTCCATCGAAATTGAAAACCGCTACAAGGGCATTCGCTCTCCGCACAAACTCAAGTTTGCAGTCAGTGGCTGCACCCGTGAATGTGCCGAAGCGCAGTCGAAAGACTTTGGCATCATCGCCACCGAAAAAGGCTGGAACCTGTACTTTGCTGGCAACGGCGGTATGCGCCCACGCCACGCCGACTTATTCGCTCAAGATTTGGACAAAGACACTCTGATTCAAACAATCGATCGCTTGATGATTTTCTACATCCGCACCGCCGACAAGCTACAACGCACGGCGCGCTGGCTGGAAAATCTTGATGGCGGCCTAGATTATCTGCGCAAAGTGATTCTGCAAGACAGCCTGGGCCTCAATGCCGATTTGGATACGCAAATGGCGCACTTGGTGGCCAGCTACCACTGCGAGTGGAAAGAAAGCCTGAGCGACCCTAAACGCCTGGCGCGCTTTAGACAATGCATTAACAGCGACAGCGATGACCCTACTTTGGCCTATGTGCAAGAGCGCGGTCAGCCTCGCCCTGCCACTTTGGCCGAGCGCGAAAAAATTCCTTTAGCCGCCGTTTAACCAACAGCCATGTAACCTAGGAGGTAGAAATGAGTGACAAGTGGATCACCGTGGGCAAAACCCAAGACCTGATTGCCGATGCGGGTGTCGGCGCACAGGTGGGGGAGCAGCAGGTGGCGGTGTTTTTTATCCGCCAGACCAACGCCCTCTATGCTGTCAGTAATTTTTGCCCAGTGAATAAGGCCAACATTATTGCGCGTGGCATTGTGGGCGATATCAATGGCGAGCCTGTGGTGGCTAGCCCGTTATACAAAGAGCATTTCTCTTTGCTGACGGGTAAATGCCTAGAGCAGCCAGCGCTGGCTTTGGAGGTCTGGTCGGTGCGCCTTCATGGCGATGAAGTACAGGTGCAAAAGGCGGCCTAACACCGTAGCGGCGGCCAGTGGCCGCCATAACGTCGAAATCAAACACAGAGGTGCTTTATGTCTTATTTATTACCCAGCGAGTTCGCTAAAAAAATGGTGGATTCAGGCGAAGCCAAGTTGCATATGTCGCGCCGCGACGTGCTGATTCGTTCGATGATGGCGGGGGCGATTTTGGCGCTGTCGGCGGCCTTTGCTGTCACCGTAGCCATGCAAACTGGCTCGCATCTGCTTGGCTCGGTGCTCTTTCCTGTGGGCTTTATCATGCTCTACTTGATGGGCTTTGACCTGCTCACCGGGGTGTTGATGCTCACCCCTCTGGCTTGGCTTGACCGCCGCCCAGGTGTGACCTTACCCGTTATTTTAAAGCACTGGGGCTGGGTGTTTTTGGGCAACTTTGCGGGTGCTTTAATGGTGGCCTTTATGTTGTCCTTTGTGTTCAGCATGGGCTTTGCCAAAGATCCTGGCGAGATTGCCCACAAGCTGGCTTCCATCGGTGAAGCGCGCACTTTGGGTTACGCCGAATACGGGCTGACGGGCTGGGTGACGATTTTTCTGCGCGGCATGCTGTGCAACTGGATGGTGTCTATGGGCGTGGTCGGAGCCATGGTGTCTACCAGCGTCAGCGGCAAGGCTTTGGCCATGTGGATGCCCGTGATGCTGTTCTTCTTTATGGGCTTTGAGCATTCCGTGGTGAACATGTTCTTGTTCCCATCCGCCATGTTGATGGGCGGTAATTTCTCAGTGATGGATTACTTGCTCTGGAACGAGATCCCCACAGTGTTGGGTAACCTCTTTGGGGGCATATTGTTCACGGGCTTGGCTCTTTACACTACGCACGTTCGCACTGCGCCACAACGCGCACTTTAAGGAGTTTTTATGCACGCCCATGTCTTTCAGCACGTCCCTTTCGAGGGTTTAGGCAGCATTGAGCACTGGCTCAATGCCGCCCAAGCGCAGATTTCTTATACCCGTTTTTACGAACGCGGGATTTTACCCAATCCCAATGAGGTTGATCTGCTCATTATCATGGGCGGGCCGATGAGCGTGAACGATGAGCACGAATTTCCTTGGCTAGTGCAAGAAAAAGCCTTTATCAAAGACTTTGTGCAGCGCGGCAAGCCCGTACTTGGTATTTGCCTTGGCGCGCAGCTGATTGCTAACGCCTTTGGCGGTAAGGTATTCCCCAACACCCACAAAGAAATTGGCTGGTTTGATATTCGCCCCGTGGCGAACTTGCCAAGTACCGTGTTCCACTTCCCCAACACCAGTAAAGTGTTTCATTGGCACGGCGAAACTTTCAGCCTGCCCGAGGGTGCGGTGCATTTAGCCAGTAGCTACGCCTGTGCCCATCAAGCTTTTCAGCTCAACCGCGCCATTGGTTTGCAGTTTCACCTAGAAACCACGCCCGAATCCGCTTTAGCTATGGTCAACCACTGCGCCAACGAGCTGGTAGCCGCGCCTTATATTCAAAACGAAGCCACAATTTTGTCGGCGGTAAAAAGTGACTATCAGGCCATCAACGCGCTCATGGCGGATCTCTTGGGTTACTTGATGCCGCAGGTGAGTGCGCGGGTTGCCTAGTGCTTAAGCGGCGGCAAATGCGTGCGGTGGATTATCGGCCGCAAAAATAAAAGAATTGGGTCGACAGCAAGACTGACCCAAAACCGCATTAGGCCGTCATCTTGGCTGCCACTTGCAACAAGCGGTTTACCTGTACGCCAATAGTGGATTTAACGTTGTCGTCAAAGGGCTGATCTTGAGTGTGGCTATAGCCATAAGGGTTGCCGCTCGTTTTATAAATAGCAGGTCGGTAAAACCCAGTGCCGCAATGACACAGCCCCAGTGAATGGCGGTGGCATAAAAGGACATCAAAGTTTGCTCTTGGCCGCCATGATTGTTTTGCGCCGAAGTCATCGCCGACATGGCTTGGGCATCGAAGCTAAAGCCAAAAAACACAGGCTTTATTTCTCGTAGAATGGCTCTTAGCGTGCTTAAAAATTCTTCCTTAAATCTGAAGGTCGCAGGGCATTAAATCGATCACTTGCACTTCGCCCTTGGGCAGCTGCGCCGCCACTTCTTGATAGGCCAACGCATTCTCATGGTTGCCGCAAACAATAATTATCCTCTCTAGGTTTTTACATGCTGAAAGTTTTTCAACCAAATAAGGCAGCACAACCTCTGCTGCGAATTTTGCCGGATATTTATGGATGCCGGTCGAAATGGTTGGAATGGATAGCGTTTTAACTTGTAGTAACTCATCCGCCACCTCAAGGATATTGGCATAGACCTTTAATAACGCCTGCTTCTTGTTTTCGGCTTCGTACCACTTGGGACCAACTGCATGAATCACAGTAAGCGCCACTAAATCCGCATCTTTTATTTATCTTTCACGCCTTACACACTGTGTCAGTCATTAACTTTTAAGGTGTGTTATGTCTCTTTCAAAACAGGATTTCTGGCTCGAACAATTTCAGGCTTGGCAGGCCAGTAAACTGTCGATTAAGTCATTCTGTCAGTCTCTATCGTTAAATTACGATCAGTTTAATTATTGGCGCCGTAAATTCTTGGTTCAGTCAGCCGAGGGTACGAGTTTAACACCAGGCTTTGCCAAAGTGGCACCAGATGTTGATTCTATTTGCGCTGATGGCCAGCTGGTGATGCAGCTGCCTAACGGCATTCGGTTATCTGGGTTGCATTTGGGCAATGTGGATACGGTAGTGGCATTACTCAGAGCACTACCATGAGAAAGCATTATTTGAGGCCGTCTCTGTCTTTGCCTGAGATTTATCTGTATCGAGAACCGATTGATTTTCGTAAGCAAGCTCAGGGCTTGGCATTGTTGATTGAACAAGAGCTAGGGCACAATCCATTTTCTGGTGCGCTCTATGCCTTTACTAATCGTCAGCGCAATAAAATCAAATGCTTAATGTGGGAGAACAATGGTTTTGTACTGTATTACAAAGCCTTAGCCGAAGAGAAATTTAAGTGGCCTAAGCGTGGTGTGGAGCTTATTACTTTGACAGGCGAGCAAATTAATTGGCTGCTAGATGGCTACGATATTAGCTTGCTGCAAGGTCATAAAATTCTGTATTACGACAGCGTTGGCTAGCTTAAATTTAAGTCTGTTTTCTTATTTTTTTTGGTATGTTTTAAGTGCTTTAAGTGGCTGATTTTGTTATAATTTCACCATGAAAAAGAAGCCGATTATTCCCTCTAAAGCCCCTGATTTGAACAGCCTCGATGCTGAACAATTACGTGCATTGGTGGTGAGTTATCAGGCTGAAAATAGTCAGCAAAAAGCACTTTTAGAACAGCAAGAAAAAGAAAACAAACGCAAACAAAAGCTGTTGGCGAATAAACTACACGAGTCCTTAGATATTATCGAGAAACTTGCCGAAGCCAATCGCTTATTAACGGTTCAGAAGTTCTGCTCTAAAAGCGAAAAGTCTGTTATCCAATATACCTTGTTTGATGAAGCTGAGCTTGAAGCCTTATTGGCTGAACTGTTTGATGTTATGCCTGAGCAAGACGACAACACCGAGCTAACCGAACAACGCCAAGCCCGCAAAACTCGTCAGCGCGGTTTCTCTGCCAGCTTGCTGCGTGAGCGTGTGGAGCATTGCCTAAGTGATGCTGAAAAAGTCGGTGCTGTGTCCACCTTCTTCACCAAAGTCAAAGAAGAACTGCATTACATCCCCGCCCAGCTTAAAGTGCTGGAGCACTGGCAAGAAAAAGCTGTATTCAAAAACGAGCGAGAAGAAGAAAGCTTTAACACCGCCTCTCGTTCTGAGCATCCATTCGGTAAATGCACTGCTAGCACAGGGTTGATTGCTCACGTAATTACCGATAAATATCTGTATGCCATGCCCCTGTATCGGCAAGAAGACAAATTTAAACGCCTAGGCCATGAACTTAATCGCACAGTAATGGCGCAGTGGTGCATTCGTTTTGGCGATTTAGTGCTGCCGTTATTGAAACTGCTGCGTGATCATCAAAATAGCAGTCATTATCTACAGGCTGATGAAACCCGAATAAAGGTATTAAAAGACGGCAAAGTAGCCACCTCAGATAAATGGATGTGGGTCACTCACGGTGGCCCGCCAGGACAACCCAGCACTCTTTTTGAATACGACCCATCGCGCGCGGGTAGCGTGGCTGTACGCCTGCTCGATGGATTTACTGGCGTGCTGCAAGCCGACGGCTACAGTGGCTATGGTCAAATCTGCAAAGACAACAACCTGGTGCGTATTGGCTGCTGGGATCATGCGCGGCGTAAATTTGATGAGGCCAAAAAAGCCGCCGATGCTACGACTAAAAAAGGCCAAAATAAAACAGGCAAAGCCGATGTGGCATTAAGCTACATCCGCAAACTGTATCGTGTTGAGGCACAAATAAAAGACAAAACGGCCGAAGAAAAATACCAAGCTCGCCAAGCGATTAGCCTGCCAGCGTTAGAAGAATTTAAAATCTGGCTGGACGATAACGCCGTGAAAATCCTTAAGGGCAGCCAATTAAAAACCGCCATCGACTACACCCTCAAACAATGGCAACACTTGATTGGCTACTGTCAGCGTGGCGACTTAAAAATCAGCAACGAAGCGGCAGAAAACGCCATTCGCCCCTTTGCGATAGGCCGTAAAAATTGGTTGTTCAGCGACACCAAAAAAGGCGCACAAGCCAGCGCAGCATGCTACTCATTAATCGAAACTGCCAAGGCAAACAACCTCGACCCGCAAGCCTACATCCAACATATTCTCGACAACCTCAGCTCAATGCAAACCGTTGAGCAACTCGAAACTTTATTGCCTTGGAATGTGCAACTGAGAGACTAAGCAAACAGAAGTTTGGGGTAAATGCTAGATGTGGATTTAAGGGCGCTTACCGTGCAATCTTTTCCATACAACTCTCCAAAACTAAAAACAGCGGCTAGTGTATGCGAAGGCAAAAAAAAGAAAACCCCGCAAATGCGGGGCTTAGGTGGAAAGGAAGGCTTAAACTTGCGCCCTAAACAACAAAGAAGGCTCTTCATCACTTAGGTTCTGCGCCAGCTTCAGCACCAGCTCGCCTGGGATTTGACGAATCAGCTCATCCGATTGCTTGTCGTACACCCGTATTACGGTCTGGCCACTGTCTTCATCCAGACGGAAATCCAATTTCCGCTCACTTTGCTGTACATAATCATTAATACGCGAAACCGCTTCCTGAACCTCTTTAGCACTTACCTGTGCCACTTCGGTTTTTTCATCGGTTTTAGGCTTTGCCATTTCGGCTTTGCCTTCTTGCGCATTAAACGTGGCGACTTTATTGGCCAAGGCTTGGGTCGTCACTTTAGGTGATACAGCTAAGTTTTCAACTGCTTTCATTGTTAACTCATTCATAAATCACCTCTCTTTGGGTTGAAGGTCTGAAGCCTTGTGCCTAGTGCTTTAGCATGACTGCATTCGGCTCTAGGCACTTGGCTCTAGGCTAGGGTTAACCCAAGAGTGACAACACGTTCTGACCGGAAGCGTTCGCCTGCGCCAGGATGGAGATACCCGCCTGTTGCAGAATGTTGGTCCGAGCCATTTCCGCCGTTTCTGCTGCGAAGTCCGCATCTTGGATACGAGAGTTTGCAGCACTCAGGTTTTCTGAGTTGACCTTCAAGTTGCCTACCGTCGAGCTCATACGGTTTTGGATAGCACCCAAGTCCGCACGTTGGCGCGATACCGTAGCAATGGCGTTGTCGATGGCGGTTAAGGCTTTGGTTGCCCCCTCGACAGTGGAAATATCCACATCTTTGAGGAACTGGCCGTCTTTACCGTTACCGTATTCACCGCGATCGAAGCCTGAATCTTCAAGCCCCTTCGTGCCTTTTGAGCCACCGGCGATATTGATGGTGGTAGCGGATTCCAGGCGAACTGTGCTGTAAGTCGTAATAGCTGAAGATGCATAAGTTGTAGCATCCAAAGCAGCATCAGTGGACTCACCGATACTGTCGCCGCCTAAGCCAAAGGACGCTTGAAGAGTC
>JBDKHD010000018.1:0-10621 GCA_039797885.1 Pseudomonadota bacterium | reverse complement strand
GCGACGGCCGCACTGACCAGATGATCCATATCGTTGGCGAAGGGTTCGCCAATAAGGGTGTGAACTATGATGTTGGTGAAAGTCAGATCCATCGGCAGGATGCTTTCGCCTGTGGTGAAGTGGCAGACATCCATGACTTCCTCGAGCAGCCGATGCGCTAGGTACGCCTTGACCATCAAGGCGGTTAAGCCCGAGCGAGGCCCGAGCGTGTGCGTGGAGAGGTTGAAGAAGTTATTGGCAATGTGAATCAGTGGTGTGACGGCTTGGCGAAGGCCAGCTTGCTCGGCGGCTTGGGTTAAATCTTCGAGTAGCTTAGGTACGGCCTCAATGTAGAGCACGATGAAATCCAGCAGCTGTTTGCCTGCTTGTGTTTCATCGAGTTCAACCAGCCGCGATACCAAAGGGTAGCGTGCCTGTAGCGCATGTTGCAGCAGATGATCCTGCTGCTCACAGACTATGGCGGTGGCGATTTGCTCGGAATTGACGGCTAAAGATAGAACCATTACAACCTAAAACTGTAAAAACTAAGGGATAACGAACACTGGGCAGTATAGGAGAGAACCCAAGGCCTTAAGGGCTGCTGCAAGAAAGTCAGGGGGATTTCGCCTTGGTAAAAGGTAAAGATTTACGCACCTTGGCCGATTGATAAACCTTTTCACCCAATGGGCTGTGCAGGGTATTGAGGCTGACTTGGATATTCAAGCCCTGCTCGTCTTTTTCGAGCTGCAACACTTGCCCACTGGCGCTGTCGGGGTAGCTGCCGCAGCTTTCTGTGGCCTGGCAGAGGATGTCGTCGGCATCGATGTCCGAGCCTGCGTACAGGCGATAGTGCCCTTTGGGAATGGCATCGAAGGCAAAGCGGCCTGTACGGTCGGTTTGGGTGGAAGCCAAAATACAATCTTGCTCGCAGTCTTCTTTGCTAAGCAGCACATAGGTCGGCGCTTGGTTGATGCGGGTGCTGCTGCGGTTTAAATCCAGAATGATTTTTAGGTGCAGCTCATGCTCTTGGCTGTCGCGGTAACGGACACGGAGGTTGGCGTAATGCGTACTGGCGCTCAAACCTGCGCTTTGAGCCTGCAACAGCAGATTAAACTGCGCTTGACTGGCAAGGATCGCAGGCACAGCGCTTAGCGTAAGCCAGCTTTGGTCGCTGTCTATTTGGATTTGCTGTGCGGCCTCGGCGCCAAGATTTTTAAACGTCAGCGTTTGGTTCAAGGTGCGCTCGCTCAGCACCTGCGGAGCGGAGACCAAGCCCAGCACCGCACGCGATTGCTCATTAAAAGCGTGTTGCACCGCTAACAGCGCGTTGATTTGGCCGTAGCCTACTTGATCATTGCGCAGGCAGGGTGCGTCACCCGTGGTTAAGGCGCAGCTTTGAATCAAGCTTTTCACCATCGTGGCATCGAGGCTGGGGTTTAGGGCTTTCATCAGCGCCAAGATACCCGCCACATGCGGCACAGCCATGGACGTGCCCTGCATATAGCCATAGCTGCTGCGTCTTTGCCCAGAGCTGTCATCAACATAAGTGCTTAAAATGCCATCGGGGTTGCCATCGGCGGTGAGGTCTTGGCTCATGTCTCCACCTGGGGCGGCCAGATCCAGATAACTGCCGTAGTTGGAATAACTGGCGCGACTGCCCGAGGCGTTGGTCGCCGCGACACTGATAACCTCCGCATAAGCCGCAGGGTAAAAAGGCACGCTGGTGTTGCTGTTGCCTGCGGCGGCCACCAGGATGCAGCCCTGATTCAAGGCCGCCTGTATGGCTTCTTGCTCGGCTTGACTGGCGCTGCTGGAGCCAAAGCTGATGTTGATGATGTCGGCTTTTTTGCTTGGCACAGTGCCGCTGGCGTTGCTTAAACCTGCGGCATAGCGGATGGCCTGTACTATGTCGTTGACCGTACCGCCGCCTTTACCCAGCACCCGCAGCGGCATAATTTTCGCCTGCCAAGCCACTCCAGCAATGCCTGTTTGGTTATTGCTTTGAGCGGCAACAATCCCTGCGACATGAGTGCCATGCCAAGAGCTGGCTCCTAGGATGCTGCTGTCGCCTGGGTCGTCGGGGTTGTTATCACGACCATCGCCATCGCGAGCTAGGCTGGCATCGCTGATAAAGTCATAGCCTGGCACTAGCTGATTTTTAAGGTCAGGGTGGGCTAGCATCACCCCTGTGTCGATAACGGCCACCACCACATCGCGGCCAAGGCTGAAGTCCCATGCCTGTGGCAGTTGCACCGCAGGGTAATGCCACTGCTTGGCATAATGTGCGTCGTTGGGCTCAAGCGTAATTTGGCGTAAATAATTGGGTTCGGCGTAGCGTACGTTGAGGTCTTGTTGTAACTCTTTGATGGCTTGCAAGGTTTGCAATTTGGCCTGTAGTTTTGCGGGCAGAACGGAGGCTGTAGCTGTAGCGAGCGGCTGCTTGGGCATGGGCAGTTTAACCAAAGTGGGCAAGTCATCGGCCTCGGTGGTGGACAGTGTTTGGCGCGGCCTGTGATAGCTCACCAGCGCTTCGCCAGGGATAAAATCAGGCTCAGACAGCGCAGCGGGCGCAGGCGTGGGGGCGGCTTCAACCTGTAGCAGATATTTGCTGTAGCCTTTGCTGGCCGTAACTAGTAGCCAATACTCACCGTCTTGCGCAACCACTAGGCTTTCTTGCTGGCCTGCCACGCCGCGATTTTGCGAAGCCTGCACTTGCTCTTGGGTCATGTTTAGCAAATACAGATCCAGATCGTTTTGCTCTAGCTGCGTGGCCTCGTCCGCCCCAGCTGGGCTATTGGGCGCGAGCGTGAGGGTGATTTTTTGCCCTGCTTTGAGCTTGATGTGGAAATAGTCCTCGGGGTCGGCTTGATTGGCAAAACGCTGGTATTGGCTTGAACCGCCTGTACCGATACGGCTGGCAAAGCCTTGTAGCAATACGGGATTGGGTAGCTCTTGCGCTTGTTCTGGGCTGTTATTGCTTTGGTATTGGGCGTCGATGTCGTTGATATCGCTGTCTTGGCTGATACCTATGGCCGCAGATACTTGCCCTTGCAGGCGAAAAAGCGACTCAGCAGGTTGCGCGGGCGTGGCCGCCTTAAAGCCGCGCGCATCGGTGCAGGCGCACAGGCTGATGAAACCAAGAGCAAGAAGAATCCAGCGCATTCAATCCCCCTCTTACCTACTAGCGGAATCAGAAAAAAGCACGCACAAAGCTCAGACTGGAGTATGGTTTTGGGCGTTCAAGTCTTGTACGACTAAGCAGCGTTCTTCTTCTTGTTTTAGGCTAGCTAGCACCTAGATTAGTCGAGAAATTTAACATGTCCCTAGCTCGTATATATGCGCGTGCGCTCTCTGGTATCGAAGCTCCTGAGGTGGTGGTGGAGGTGCATCTGTCCGCAGGGCTGCCTGCTTTGAGCTTGGTTGGTCTGCCTGAAACGGCGGTCAAAGAAAGCAAAGATCGTGTGCGCAGTGCGATTTTAAACAGTGACTTCGAGTTCCCTGCCAAGCGCATCACCATCAATCTTTCGCCTGCGGATTTACCTAAAGAAGGTGGGCGCTACGACCTCGCTATCGCGCTAGGCATACTGGCGGCTTCGGAACAAATCCCCGCTACCTTGCTAGAAAGTCACGAATTTATTGCAGAATTAAACCTAAGCGGCCAGTTGCAGTCTGTGCCCGGCGTGCTGCCTTGCGCCTTAAAATGCGCAACGGCGCAGCGCACCTTGGTGCTGCCTAGGGGCAATGAAGCAGAAGCTCGGCTGTGTGCGCAGGCCGAGCTTAAAACCGCCAGCAGCCTGCAAGAAGTGGTGGCCTATTTGGCGGGTGTGCGCGACCTGCCCAGTGTGGAGGCCGCCAGCCTTGAGATCATGCGGGTGCAACATGAAGGCGATTTAAGCGAAGTGCGCGGCCAGCCTCAGGCGAGGCGCGCGCTGGAGATTGCCGCCGCAGGAGGGCACAACCTGCTCTTTATCGGCCCGCCGGGGACAGGCAAAACCATGCTGGCCAGCCGTTTGCCAAGCATTTTGCCGCCCATGAGCGAAGACGAAGCCTTGCTATCGGCTTCGGTCTACTCCATCAGCAACCAAAAGCTCGACTGGCATAAACAGTGGCGGGTGCGCCCTTTTCGCGCGCCGCATCACACCGCCTCGGGTGTGGCGCTGGTGGGTGGTGGCAGTTCGCCCAAGCCTGGGGAGATTTCTTTGGCGCACGCGGGCGTGTTGTTTTTGGATGAGCTGCCTGAATTCAGCCGCCGTGTGCTCGATGTGCTGCGCGAGCCGTTAGAAAGTGGCCGCATCGTTATCAGTCGTGCCAATCGCTCCCTGACCTTTCCTGCGCGGTTCCAGCTGATTGCGGCCATGAACCCCTGCCCCTGCGGTTACTTTGGTGACAGCTCAGGACGCTGCCGTTGCAGCACAGAACAAGTGCGCCGCTACCAAGGGCAAACCTCAGGGCCGTTGTTGGATCGCATTGATTTGCATGTGGAGGTGGCCGCTTTGCCGCCGAGCTTGCTGCAAAAAGCCCCAGCGGGAGAGCCTTCGGCACGGGTGCAGGAGCGGGTGATGGCTGCCCGAGGGCGTCAGCTGGAGCGCCAAGGCTGCACCAATGCCGCTTTACCCGCCAAGCTGCGAGATGCATTTTGCAAACTCAGTGCCGAAGATGAGGCCTGGTTTCTTACCGCCATCGAACGCTTGAGTTTATCGGCACGCGGCTACCATCGTCTGCTCAATATCGCCCGCACGATTGCCGACTTAGATGCCAAGCCTGGCATCGAGCGCAGCCACTTGCTGGAGGCTTTGGGCTATCGCACCCTGGATCGCTATTTGGCGGCTAAGTAGCAACCAGCAGGTCGGTATGAATGTCGCTAATGCGGTTGACGCCGCACAGTGCCATGCCGATTTCTAGCTCTTGTTTGAGCTGCGCCAAGTAATTTTCCACTCCCGCCTGACCCGCCCCCGCCAAGGCAAAAGCCCAAGGCCGACCAATCAACACGCCCTGAGCACCCAAGGCCAAGGCGCGCAGAATATCGATGCCGTTTCGTACGCCGCCGTCGAGCAAAATCGGCACCGAGCCTGCCAACGCCTGCGCGACCTTGGGCAGCTGGCTGATGGTGGAGGGCACGCCATCGAGCTGGCGGCCGCCGTGATTGGAAAGCACGATGGCGTCGGCACCAAAGTCACGCGCGCGCAGCGCATCATCGCCATCGAGAATACCCTTGAGCACTAGCTTGCCGCGCCAATGCTGACGCACCCAAGCGATGTCCTGCCAGGTCACGCTGCGGTCAAATTGCGCATCCAGCCAAGCTTTAAAGGCGTTGATGTCATCGGGGTTGGCGAGGTTATCGGCCAGATTGCCAAAGCGATGCGGTTTGCCCTTGATGCCGACCTCGTAGAGCCAGTGCGGTTTGGGCAAAATTTGGCGCAGCTTTGCCCATTTGCCCAGCGCGCCGGCTTCTAGCATACCGTTACGGGTGTCGCGCCAACGAGCGCCTGCAACGGGCAAATCCACAGTAAAAAGCAAAGTGGTGCAGCCTGCTTGTTGGGCGCGATTGAGGGTGCGCAGCACGGCTTCGCGATCTTTGAGCATGTAGAGCTGAAACCAGCAGGGCATAGCGGTGGCATGATTGACCTCCTCGACTGTACAAATGCCCACGCTCGAAAGACTAAAAGGTACGCCTGCCTGAGCAGCAGCGCGGGCGGCCTGCACCTCGCCACGACGTGCATACAGCCCCGCCATGCCCAGAGGCGCCAGCGCCAATGGTATCGCCGCTGTTTGGCCAAGCAGTTGGGTTTGGGTATTTAGAGCACTGACATCATGCAGCACGCGCTGGCGTAGCGACCAATGCTGAAAATCGGCGCTGTTGGCGGCGAGAGTTTCTTCACGGTTAGCACCGCCGTCTATGTAGTCGAACAAAAAACGCGGCAAGCGCTTTTGCGCCAGTAATCGGTAGTCTGGGTAGCCTGCTGGGCGAAAGGAATAAGTCATAAGAGTACGCTGTCATTATTGTTATAGAGGCAACATGCCAGCTTAGTCCTGTAGACGCAATATGGGCTTTTTCAGCCAAAACCCTTAGACTGCGCGCCTGTAAGTAACCCCCGAGCGCACACATGGTTGACCTGTCCGAACTGAACCCAAGGCAAAAAGAAGCCGCCAAATACATCGATGGCCCTTTGTTGGTGCTGGCGGGAGCAGGCTCGGGTAAAACTTCGGTGATTACCCGTAAAATTGCCTATCTGATTGACACTTGCGGCGTTAAACCGCACCACATTGCCGCCGTGACCTTTACCAACAAAGCCGCGCGCGAGATGAAAGAGCGGGTGATGCAGCTTACGGGTAAAGGGGGTGCTAAAGGGCTGACGGTTTCGACTTTTCATAATCTTGGCCTCAATATCATCCGCCATGAGCTGGTAGCGACAGGCTACAAACAAGGCTTTTCCATCCTCGATCAAGACGATTGTCGCGGCATTTTGCGCGACGTGATGCTGCGCGAGCAGGGCGGGGATGACAGCGACATTTTGGAAATTACCCAAAACGCCATTAGCAATCTTAAAAACGACTTGATTAAGCCTGAAAAGGCCATCGAAATGGCGCAAAGCCAGCGTGAGAGCCTGATTGCGCAAACCTATGCGGTCTATCAACGCATGCTCAAAGCCTATAACGCCGTGGATTTTGACGACCTTATCATGGTGCCCACGCTACTGTTTCGAGACGACCCTATGGCGCTGACGCGCTGGCAAAAGAAAATCCATTATCTGCTGGTGGACGAATATCAAGACACCAACACCAGCCAGTACGAGCTGGTCAAACAACTGGTTGGACAACGTAACGGCCTGACCGTGGTGGGCGATGACGACCAATCCATTTACGCGTGGCGCGGTGCGCGTCCTGAGAATCTGTCCTTGCTAAAAAAGGACTATCCCACGCTCAAAATTATCAAACTGGAGCAGAATTATCGTTCGACAGGGCTGATTTTAAATGCCGCCAACAAGGTTATTGATAACAACCCGCACGAGTTCACCAAAACCCTGTGGTCGGATAAGGGCTACGGCGATCCGATTTGTATTTTGAAATGCACCAATGACGAAGTCGAAGCCGAGCGCGTCGCCACGGGGATCATCGAGCGGCGTTTGCGTTATGGTGCAAAGTTCCGTGATTTTGCGGTGCTGTATCGCGGCAACCATCAATCGCGCGCCATCGAAATGAAGCTGCAAAGCTACCAAGTACCGTACAAGCTCAGTGGTGGGCAATCCTTCTTTGGCCGCAACGAAATCAAAGACATCATGGGCTATTTGCGCCTGCTGATTAACCCTACCGACGACGCGGCGTTTTTGCGCATCATCAACACCCCGCGCCGTGAAATCGGCCCAAGCACCATCGAAAAGCTGAGCGAGTATTCGATTATGCGCGGCGTTTCCATGCTCAATGCCGTCGATGAAATGGGGCTGGAGCAGCAAATCACGCCCAAGTCGCTGGATAGGCTGCGTCGCTTCAAACACTGGTTGGATGGCATTACCCGCCAAGCCTACAGCGAAGATCCTGTGGCCGCTCTCAAAGAGATGATCACCGACATCGACTACGAAGGCTGGCTGGCGCAAAACTCAGGCTCGCCGCATCAGGCCGAACGGCGCATGAAGAATGTCTGGTTCTTGATCGACTCCATCAACAAGATGATTACCAAGGCCGAAGAGCTGGGCGATGAGTGCACCATTGAAGACGCGGTATCCAAGCTGATTCTGCGCGACATGCTGGAGCAGCAAGAGCAAGAAGACGAAAACGACCAAGTGCAGCTGATGACTTTACACGCCTCCAAAGGCTTGGAGTTTCCTCACGTCTATATCATGGGTATGGAAGAAGAGCTGCTGCCACACCGCAACAGCATCGAAGCCGACACCATCGAAGAAGAACGCCGTCTGATGTATGTGGGCATTACCCGCGCCAAGCGCACGCTTACCCTCACTTACGCAGGCAAACGCCGCCAATACGGCGAGGCGACCAACACCACCCACTCGCGCTTTTTGGATGAACTGCCCGCCGAAGATGTGCAATGGGAAGGTAAAACCGAAGTCAGCGCCGAAGAAAGCAAGAAGCGCGGTAAGGAATTGCTCAGTAGCCTAAGAGACATGCTGGACGACTTTTAGCCTACCCACAAAGTGGCTATGCCCTAAGGGGTGAGCCAAAAGACCGATGAAAAGCGTAAAGTGACAGCTCATACAACGCTCACCCCATCTTGAGCAATTTGCCCGCTGGAATTGCCTATGTCTGATACGCCACCTGATTGGAAGCCACAGTCGCCTGAAGTGCAGCAAGATCAACGCGCCGCTTACGATACTATGCGCGCTACCTGCCCCGTCGCTTTTAGCGAGTTTTCACAATGGACGCTCTTTCGCCATGCCGATGTGAAACACACTCTGCTGGATGACAAAACCTTCAGCAATCGAGTGTCGCAACATCTGTCCGTCCCCAACGGCATGGACGGCCAGGTTCACAGCCAGTATCGGCGCATGATTGAGCCTTATTTCAGCAGCGAGCGTGTCGCGGCCTTCAAGCCTAAGTGCCAAGCCCTAGCCGCTGAACTGGTCTATGCGGCCTGCACGCACGCTCATATTGAGGCCATGAAGTACTTCGCCGAGCCTTTTGCTGCGCGTTTACAGTGTTTGTTTATGGGCTGGGATGAAAGCCTTGCTCCTGTGCTATTGAGCTGGGCAAAACGCAATAGCCAAGCGGTGCTGGCGGGCGACAAGCCTAAGCTGGGTGCTTTGGCACAAGAGTTCGAGGCGTTGGTGGCGCAGGAGCTGGATAAGCGTCGCGACCTCAGCTTGCAGGATGTAACTACAGAACTGCTGCAAGAACGCATCAATGGCCAGCCGTTAAACCCAGCAGAAATCGCCAGCATCTTGCGCAACTGGACGGTCGGCGAGGTGGGTACTATCGCCGCATCCGTGGGCATTTTGCTGCACTTTTTGGCCACGCACCAGCAGCTGCAAAGCCAGCTTAGGCAAAACCCAGAGCTGTTATGGCCGGCCTGCGACGAGATTTTGCGCCTGCACAATCCCCTAACCGATAACCGTCGCCGCACTACTTGCCCTGTGTCCATTGGAGGGTGCGAGCTACCCGCCGATACGCGTCTTACTTTGAACTGGGTGGCCGCCAATCGCGACCCTGAGGCTTTTCCTCATGCCGATCAATTTATGCTTACGCGCGACGCCAGCCAAAACCTGCTTTATGGCATGGGTGCGCACCTGTGCCCAGGGGCTGCGCTGGCGCGGATGGAGCTGGTGGTGGCGATGCGAGCTTGGTTTGAGCACAGCGGAAGCTTTGTGCTCGATAATAAAGATCCAGCAGTGCTGGCTCTTTATCCGATGAGTGGCTACAAGCGGCTGGGGCTTAACGTACAAAGTCGGCAGGGTTAACGCTGCAATGCTTGGCACCAATTTCAAGCGGGGTGGCTAAATAAGCGTAGCGATCCACCACTATGCCAGGCTGTATTACACCAAACTCATCGGCATAGCACACAGGCGAGCTGACTTCGTTTAAAGGTGGCTGCTTGCTGCGCACTCGACGGTAGGTGGCAAAGATTTTGCGCATCTGCCCATCCAGTAAAAATTCCTTGGAATGCTCGGTTTGGTACTTTTGCGAGGCCTGAATAAAGAGCACGCTATCGCCTTCTTTATGCGAGTCGAACAACAAAATCACCACCGGTCCGTAGGGTGTTGTAATCAGCTGGCTCGGCAGGGTAATGGCCGCATCGAAAAAGTTTTTAGAGAGCAGCTCGATGCGATGGCTTTTGTCTTCGTTGGAGGTGCTGGCGCGACCGCGCGCGACAATATCGGGCACGAGCACCGCCATACGCTGCACTTTTTCGCTGGTTAGGATTTTCATTAGGGTAAGAAAGTAATTGCCGTGCCACAGCTCGGGCGTATGCAGTAGGTTGTAGATATGGCTGGCTTTAGGCTCGACTAATAAGTCGTGCAACAGCCGCATGAGGCTGTCAGGAATGCTGTTTTGCGTGATCGGAATGGGTTGTGCGTTGGCCATAAGGATTCTCCTCTACAGTTTAAGGAGTATAGATAGGAAAAAATCCTGAGCTGAGCTGAGCCTAGATAGTCACGCAAATTAAGCCAATGTGGTACGACCGTTTTGCTTTGCTTGTTTTGCCCTACGTCTTTTTTCTGAGATTGCTCATGCTAAATGCGCGATTTTTCGCACAGGCATAACAATAAAAGGGCATTCTCATGAAAATCACCTCCATTCTGACAGCAAGCGCCATGCTGCTGGGCAGCCTGATGGCCGCGCCGCAAGTGCTGGCTATGGCGTCGCCATCGCAAGCGCAAGCCGCTGCTAGTACGGGCGTTCTTCCTATTCTCGACGATCAAGGCCGTGAGTTGATACTAAACGGCATCAACGGTGGCAGTGCCAAGCACACCTATATGCGCCGCTTCTTTGAAAACCAAGACGATCTGAATTTCTACGCACAAAGCTTGGGCTACAACACCTTTCGTTATCTGATTTTTTGGGATCATGTGATGCTAGAGCGTGGCGTGATCAACCAAGACTATTTGGATGACATCGAAGCCCGTTTGCAGTGGTTTACCGACAACGGTATGCACGTAGTGCTGGATATGCACCAAGACAACTGGGGCGAGCA
>JBDKHD010000017.1:0-3685 GCA_039797885.1 Pseudomonadota bacterium | reverse complement strand
TTGGTTTTATTTTATTCGGGCTGTTTTTTGCTGCTCTGGGTTTTTATGCCGCCTTTGTTTTGCCCATTCAAGAAATCAACGCCCAAAAGATGCTGCTGGAAGCAGTACTGCTCCTCAGTGCGCTGATGTTTTATATGGGCGGACGCATTATCGCCCCTGCCATGGCAGGGCATTTTCAACGCAACAACAATTTTATGAAAGACCGCGTGCAGCCGCGTTTTGAAGGCAGTTTATTATTGCTTTTATTTGCAGTTTTATTGCTCAACCCCTTGCCCTTTGCTTGGGTCAATATACTCAACGCTCTGCTTTTATTTGCCGCTGCTATTTTGGGCAGTATTCGGATTTTACGCTGGCGGCCTTGGTGGTGTGCTGACCGCGCCGATCTTTTGCTACTGCTCTTGGGCTACGGCTGGATTAAAATAGGCTGGGTATTTATCGCACTGAGTTTATGGAACCCAAGCTTTAATATCACCCAAGCCCTGCATGCCATTACCGTGGGCGCACTGGGTACTCTTACTTTCACGGTGATGGCGCGTGCGCGCTCGCATCGTGTACTGCGTGACCCCAATGCCAAACCTTGGTTTTTTGCTATTCCGTTGATGATTACGCTAGCTGCTGTGCTGCGTTTAACCGCAACTTATTGGGATTATTCTTTGGCGTTATTGCTGGCGATGATGCTATGGACGGTGAGTTTTGTAAGTCTTGCCATTTTTCTGTTATGGCTTAGAAAACAAGAGAAGATAAAACCAACATGAAGCTGTTTTTATACGCACGAGCCATTTAAACTCACATTATTCCGATAATTTCTCACATTTCGTACTTTTATGAGCCAATCCGCCCTCAATCGCGCCCCCAGCCCTTTTATTGACCAGCTTGAGCACTTGGGCAATCCTTTAAGCACCGCCAAGCGCATCATCAAGGCCAGCCCTGCTCTTGAAGGGCTGTCGGGTGCTTTTGAAGATTTGGTTCACAGCCTGAGTTTTTTGGTGAGCTACAACGGCTCTTCGGCGACTTACAACAGCTATCGCCGTGAGGTCGAGCGTCTATTGCAATGGTGTTATTTAGTGCGCGGTTGCACGCTGGAAGAGCTGTGCAGGCAAGATATCGAAGACTACATTCGCTTTTGCCAAAGCCCCCCTAAAGCTTGGATAGGCAGCAAGCAAACCGCTCGTTTTAAAAATGAACAAGGCGAGCGCGTGGTCAATAGCCAATGGCGGCCCTTTGTGGCCGAAGGCTATTACGCCCTGTCACAAAAAAGTTTGCAGGCACTCTTTGCGGTGCTTTCCACCTATTTTAATTATTTGGTGAGCGAGGATTATTTACGCGTTAATCCCATCGCGTTAATTCGCCAAAAAAGCAAATTTTTACAACGCCATGCCTATCAAGATCCCATTCGCCGTATTTCCAATTTGCAGTGGGATGTGGTGCTGGAAACCGTCGAACAAATGGCGGCGGAAAGTCCTGTCGAGCACGAGCGTTCGCTCTTTGTGATGCGATTATTATTTGGGCTGTATTTGCGTATTTCTGAGCTGGTCGCCGATGAGCGCTCTACCCCGGTGATGGGTGATTTTCACCAGGACAGCGACAACAATTGGTGGCTTAAAGTGATAGGTAAAGGCAATAAAGCGCGCTTGGTTACCGTGTCCGATGACATGCTGGCGGCACTGAAGCGCTATCGCTTGCATTTGGGCTTGCCTGCTCTGCCCTACGTTGCCGAACAAACACCCTTAGTGCCCAAAATAAAAGGCAAAGGCCCTGTCACCAGCACAAGGCAAATTCGCTATTTGGTTCAAAACTGCTTCGATGCCGCCTTTGAACGTATGCGTGCACAGGGCTTAGAAGACGAAGCGCAAGAACTCAAAGTTGCCACCGTACACTGGCTGCGCCATACGGGCATTTCCGAAGACGTAAAGTTTCGCCCCAAAGAGCACGTCAAAGAAGACGCGGGCCACGCCAGCATGGCCACCACCGACCGCTACATAGACGTGGAGATGCGCGAACGCCACGCCAGCGCCCGTCACAAAAAACTCAAGCCAGAGCTGTAACAGCAAGCTCTAGGCTTAACGCCCCTATTGCCGCTATAATCGCCGCCTTTTGAGCCTCCAAAGCCTGCCTACTATGAAGTTCGTTATTAAGCTTTTTCCTGAAATTACCGTTAAATCCGACAGCGTGCGCAAGAACATGACCAAAATTTTGGGACAAAACTTGCGCACCATTTTTCGCCGCCATGAAATCTCGGCCGACGTGCAAAATCGCTGGGATAATTTGGTCGTGATTTTTAATAAGTCCGATGAAAAAACGCGCTTGGACGCCATCAGTATTTTATCGCACACCCCAGGCATTGCTTATGCGCTGGAAGTGGCTGAATTTCCTTTTCAAACACTCGATGAAGCCTACCAGCATGTGCGCGACACCTACCGTGAACGTTTAGCAGGAAAAAGTTTTTGCGTCCGTTTAAAACGCGCAGGCAATCACGATTTTACTTCCAACCAAGCCGAAGCTTACATGGGCGGCGGTTTATTAAAAGAAACGCAAGCGCGCAAAGTGGATTTACACCATCCTGAAGTCACGGTTTTGGCCGAGCTTAGAAATGACAAAGTACAGGTAGTAAAACAAAGCGTAAAAGGCTTGGGTGGCTACCCATTAGGCAGCCAAGGTGAAGTGCTGTCTTTAATTTCTGGCGGTTTTGATTCCACCGTAGCCAGCTATTTAATGACGCGTCGTGGCTTAAAAACGCATTTTTGTTTCTTTAATTTAGGCGGCAGCGCCCATGAAATTGGCGTCAAACAAGTGGCCAATTATTTATGGGAAAAATACAGCGAAAGCCACCGAGTCAAATTTATTACTGTGCCCTTTGAAGGCGTTGTTGCCGAAATTTTAAAAAATGTCGATACCCCACAAATGGGCGTAGTCTTAAAACGCATGATGCTGCGCGCGGCCTGCGCCATTGCCGAAAACAATCACATCAGCGCATTGGTAACAGGCGAAGCCGTGGCGCAAGTAGCCAGCCAAACCATTACCAATTTAAACGTCATCGACGAAGTGGCCGACCGCATGGTGCTGCGCCCCTTAGCTGCCATGGATAAGCAAGATATTATCAATATCGCACGCCGCATCGGCACCGAAACCTTTGCCGCCAAAATGCCCGAATACTGCGGAGTAATTTCTGTTAACCCAACCGTGGTTGGCGACAGAGAAAAAGTAGCGATTGCCGAAAGCAAATTTGATTTTTCTGTATTAGAAGCCGCTATTTATAACACCAAATACGAACGCATCGACGATGTTCTAAAGGGCGAAGACAGCGGCCTTGAAAACTTAGAGCTGGTTAAAACCCCAGCACCTAGCGATATTATTATCGATATTCGTCATCCCGATGAAGCCCATGATGCGCCTTTGGTACTGCCTAGCAATACGATTGTTGCATTGCCTTTTTACGAGCTGGAACAAAAAATTGTTCAGCTATTAAAACAGCACGACAGCGCCCGTTTTTTACTTTACTGCCAAAAAGGCACTATGAGTAAAATCCACGCGCATCATTTAAACCAAGAGCACGCAGGGCGCTTTGCGGTGTTGGTGGGTTAAAACTCCCACCCCAAATCCAACCTTGCCGTTGTGCCTGGCGCTTGAATAAAGCCGCTGTCGATGTATTTTTCATCCAAAATATTGGCAGCAGCTAAGCTCCAGT
>JBDKHD010000016.1:0-10948 GCA_039797885.1 Pseudomonadota bacterium | reverse complement strand
CCATTTTCGGCGCGTAGTCTTTTAATATGGCGGCGCAGTCGGCATCGGCGTCGCGGGTGTGAATAACCACGGGCAGGTTTTGGGCGATGGCGATTTCCAGTTGCGCACAAAAGGCTTGGCGCTGCACGTCGCGCGGGCTGTGCTCGTAGAAATAATCGAGGCCAATTTCACCAATGGCGATGACTTTGTCGTCTTGAGCGTGAGTGCGCATAAAGTGCGCGGTGGTGTCGTCGAAATGCTGAGCCTCGTGCGGATGCACGCCAAGCGTGGCCCAGACATCGGCGTGCTCATGGGCGAGTTCTAACACCTTGGGCATGTTGCTGGGGTCTACGCTGATGGTCATGAAGCGCTCGACGCCCACTGCGCGCGCTAAGGCCAAAATCTCTTGGGCGCTGCCTTCTTTCAAATAGTCCAAATGAAAGTGGGTTTCGATGATGGGCTGGTGAAAAAGGGGAATGTCGCGCTTGGCCATGATGGAACTCGAAATAGGGCAAAGCGCGTAATTATACGCGCTTATGCGGCTCTAGCCATGGCCTTTGGTTTTGGTGCTTAAGCTCGTGGTTTTCTCTAGGAATTGGTACAGCATGGCGGCGATGTCCTTGCCTGTGGCTTTTTCAATGCCTTCAAGGCCTGGTGAGGAGTTTACCTCCATCACCAAGGGCCCGTGGTTAGAGCGCAAAATATCTACGCCGCACATGTTTAAGCCCACCGCTTTGGCGGCGGCTATGGCCGTTTTGCGCTCGGCGGCGGTCAGGCGCACGATTTCTGCGGTGCCGCCACGGTGCAGGTTGGAGCGAAATTCACCTTCTTTGGCTTGGCGTTTCATTGCCGCTATCACTTTGCCGCCTAACACCAAACAGCGAATGTCCGCACCACCTGCTTCTTTAATGTATTCCTGCACCAAGATATTGGCGTTTAAACCCATAAAGGCTTCGATGATGCTTTCGGCGGTTTTGCTGGTTTCAGCCAGCACCACACCGATGCCCTGCGTACCTTCGAGCAGCTTAATGACCAAGGGCGCGCCGCCGACGTTTTTGATTAAGTCTTTGATGTTGTCCGCGCGGTGGGCAAAGCCTGTGCGTGGCAGGCCGATGCCTTCGCGCGAGAGCAGCTGCAAGGAACGTAATTTATCGCGCGAGCGGCTGATTGCGACCGACTCGTTTAAGGAATAAGTGCCCATCATTTCAAACTGGCGTACCACGGCCGTGCCGTAGAAGGTGACTGAGGCACCAATGCGCGGAATGATGGCGTCGTATTTGGGCAGTGCTTCACCCTTGTAGCGCACCGTGGGGTGGCTGGAGGTGATGTCCATATAACAGTGTAGGGTGTCGATGACATCGACCTGATGCCCTCGCGCTATGCCTGCTTCTTGCAGGCGGCGGGTCGAGTAAAGTTCGGCGTTGCGGGAAAGAATGGCAATACGCATAGCAATACCAAAATAGGGTATAAAAAAATGGCGCACAGTCTGCACCTTGCGCCTGCAAAAGTCATTATAGCTTAGATGGGTATGCCCTGAACTTTGGGCTACAATGGCCGCTTATTTTTTAGGGGCTGAGTTATGATTGCGAATTTTGTGCATTTGCGCGTGCATTCTGAATATTCTCTGTACGACAGCGTGCTGCGTATTGATGAAATGGCGGCGCAAGCAAAAAGCCTCGACATGCCCGCGCTGGCATTGACCGATCACGGCAACCTCTATGGTTTATTAAAATTCTACAAAGCCTGCCTAGGTCAAGGTGTAAAGCCGATATTGGGTGCGGATATTTGGTTGGAAAATGCTGAAAACGACGACGAGCCCTTTACCCTTACGCTTTTGTGTTTGGACGACCAAGGCTATAAAAACTTGCGCGAGCTGCTGTCTTTGGCTTATCGCGAAAATCAAAAATACGATAAACCTTTAATTAAAAAAGACTGGCTCTTTGCACAAAATGCGGGGCTGTTACTGCTTTCAGGTGCGCGCGAAGGCGATATCGGCCAGCGGTTAATTAAAGGCAAAAGCGATGCGGCTTTGGCACTCGTGCAAGAATATCGCCGCCATTTCCCTGAGCGTTTTTATTTAGAAGTGCAGCGCACTGGGCAAGAAGGCGAAGAGGCCGTGATTAAAGGCAGTGTTGCTTTGGCGCAAGCGCAACAAGTCCCTTTGGTGGCTACCAATAACGTGCGGTTTTTGTGCGAGCACGATGACACGCAGGCCGATTTTGAAGCTCATGAAACCCGCGTTGCCATCGGCCAAGGTTTTGCTTTGGACGACAAGCGTCGCCCGCGTTTTTATAAAGAGCGGCAGTATTTTAGAAGCGCGCAGGAGATGACGGAGCTGTTTAAAGACCTGCCTTCGGCACTAGAAAACACCATCGAAATTGCCAGGCGCTGCAACGTCAAAGTGAAAACTGGCACCTATTACTTGCCGCCTTATCCCATCCCTGAGGGTATGGACGAAGCAGAGTTTTTTCGCAAGATCTCCAAGCTGGGCTTAGAGGAGCGCCTTCTGTACTTGGGCATAGGCGCGGATAAGCGCCAAGCCTACGACGATAGGCTGACTTTCGAGCTCGATATCATCATTCAGATGGGGTTTCCTGGTTACTTTCTGATTGTGATGGATTTTATCCAATGGGCTAAAGATCACGATATTCCCGTAGGTCCTGGGCGTGGTTCGGGTGCTGGGTCGCTGGTGGCCTATGCGCTGAAAATTACCGACCTTGACCCCTTGGAATACGACCTGCTGTTTGAGCGGTTCTTAAACCCTGAGCGGGTATCCATGCCCGACTTCGACATCGACTTTTGCATGGATAATCGTGGTCGCGTGATCGACTACGTAGCCGATACTTATGGGCGCTTGGCGGTATCGCAAATTGTGACCTTTGGCACTATGGCGGCCAAAGCGGTGGTGCGCGATGTGGCGCGTGCGCAGGGCAAGTCCTTTGGCTTGGCCGATAAACTCTCCAAAATGATTCCTTCAGACCCTGGCATGGAGCTGAGCGTAGCGCTGGAGCGCGAAGCGCCTTTGCAAGACCTGCTTGGTAGCGACGACGAAGCCAAAGAAATCTGGGATATGGCCATTAAGCTTGAAGGCTTGGCGCGGCAAACGGGCAAGCACGCAGGCGGTGTGGTGATTGCTCCAACTAAGCTTACGGACTTTTCCGCAACGGCCTGTGACGCTGATGGTTTAAGCCTAGTGACGCAATTCGACAAGGGCGACGTCGAAGAGGTGGGCTTAGTAAAGTTCGACTTTTTGGGGTTGCGTACGCTCACCATCATCGACTGGGCACTCAAAACCATCAACGCCAAAAAGCGCAAGCAAGGCGAGGCCGAAGTCGATATCAGCCGCATTCCATTGGACGATGCGCAAGCCTATAAATTGCTCAAACGCGCGCAAACGACAGCGGTATTCCAGCTCGAATCGCGCGGCATGAAAGACCTGATTCGCCGCCTACAGCCTGACAACATAGAAGATTTGATCGCATTGGTGGCACTGTTTCGCCCAGGTCCCTTGGAATCGGGCATGGTGGACGACTTTATTAACCGTAAGCACGGCCGCGCTAAGGTCGCCTACCCACATCCCGACTTTGAGCACGAGTGCTTGAAAGAGATTTTAGAGCCTACTTACGGCGTTATCGTTTACCAAGAGCAGGTGATGCAGATTGCGCAGGCGTTGTCGGGCTATACGCTCGGCGGTGCGGACATGCTGCGCCGTGCCATGGGCAAGAAAAAGCCCGAAGAGATGGCCAAGCAGCGCGATGCCTTCCGCGAAGGCGCAATCAGCCAAGGCGTCGATGGCGATTTGGCCATGAAAATTTTCGACTTGGTGGAAAAATTCGCAGGCTACGGCTTCAACAAATCGCACTCTGCCGCTTACGCCGTGGTGTCTTATCAAACGCTCTGGCTCAAGCAGTATTACCCCGAAGCCTTTATGGCGGCGGTGCTGACCTCGGATATGCAAAACACCGATAAAGTGGTGACATTTATCGAAGAATGCCGCGAGATGAAGCTCAAACTAGTGCTGCCTGATGTTAACCAAAGTCAATTTGGTTTTACCGTCAATGACGACAGCGCCATCGTTTATGGTTTGGGTGCGGTCAAGGGCGTGGGCGAGGGCCCGGTGGCGGCCATTATCGCCGCGCGTGAAAGTGGCGGCCCGTTTTTGGACTTGTTTGATTTTTGCGAACGTGTCGGCAGCAAGAAGCTCAACAAGCGCGTGCTCGAAGCTCTGGTGCGTGCGGGCGCATTCGATGAGCTGAGTCGCACTGCCAGTCGTTCGGTACTGATGGCCAGCCTCGACGATGCCATGAAAAGCGCAGGGCAAGCAGCGTCCAACACCGAGTCGGGCATTTTTGACCTCTTTGGTGATGAGCAACAAGAGCAAGCCGCTCATGCCGACCCTTACGAGCGCCATGCGCACTTACGCGATTGGACACTCAAAGAGCGCTTGCAAGGTGAGCGCGATACCCTGGGGCTGTATGTCACAGGTCACCCCTTTGATGAGTACGAGGCCGAGGCGCGTTTGTTGGCACCCAAGAAGCTTGTTGATGTTAAACCTGAAAAAGGCGTGCAGAAGCTGGCGGGGTTGGTCGTTGATATGCGCGTGATGAAAAATAAGCGCGGCGATAATATGGGTTTTATTACCCTGGATGACCGCAGCGGGCGCATGGAAGTGGCGTTGTTTTCGGATATTTACGAATCGGTGCGCGAGCTGGTTGAAAAAGACAAAGTGCTGTTGGTTGAGGCCATTGTTGCTCAGGATGAGTATTCGGGCGGCTTAAAGGCCACGGGGCGCAGCCTCTTGGATATCAATCAGGCCCGCTTGAAATACGCACAGTCGTTATATATTGAAGTGGACGCGCAAAAATACGAAGAGCGCCTGTGTGAGGATTTACAGCGCGTGCTGAAAACCCGCAGTGACGGCTGTCCTGTGGTGCTGGGTTTTAGTAATGAAGTGGCGCGCTGCAAGCTGCGTTTAGGCGACAGCTGGCGCATTGATCCCACCGACGAGCTGCTGCAAGAACTGCGCTACCTGTATGGCGAGAAAGCCGTCGAGCTGGTGTTTAGCTAATACGGCGAGAAAGCCGTCGAGCTGGTGTTTAGCTGATACCGTGCGGCTTGGCTAGCGGAGTTTTTTACGCGTGTGCTGGCGCAGGTATTCCATAAGGCGTTTGCGCTCAAAGAGGGCGACAAAAACAATAGAAATGGCGAAGGGCAAAATAAAATAGAACAAGCGGAAAATCAGCAGCGCTGCAAGTAAATCGGCTTGGTCGATTTCAGGTAGTGCGATAAAAAACAACGCCTCCAGCACCCCAATGCCACCGGGTGCGTGCGACAACAGCGCGGCGGTAAAGGACGCCAAAAAAATCCCCAATACAATGACGTAGCCTGGGTTGCTGTCTGCTGGCAGCGCAAAGTAGATGATACCTGCGGCTCCTAAAATCTCTAAGGGGCCAATAATAAGCTGCTGCAACACAATGCGCAGACGTGGATAACGCAGCGCAAAGGAACGAATCTGCAAGGGGGGTAGGTTTAAGGCACTGCCAAACACATAAAGACCCACAAAACACAGCATACCAATGGCCAGCGCATGAGCGGCCCAGTGCGGGAAGTGCGGTAAGAAGTATTCCAACAAATCAGGATGATAAAGCAGTACCAAGCCGCCTAGAAAAAGACTGGCCAGCGCAAAAGTAAAAGAGCAAAACGCTACCAGGACGCCAATTTCGGCGCCGTTCATACCTTTGCTGGAATAGGCGCGATAGCGCACCACGGCTCCTGATACCACCGATGCGCCGATGTTGTGCGCCAAGGCATAGGTGGTAAAGGAGGTGGCCGAGACAAACAAAAACGGGATATTGCGCCGCAAGTGACGTAGCGCCAAGCGGTCGTAGCCTGCAAGAGCCGCAAATGCCAGCACGGTGCAGCCCATTGCCATCAACCAGTTATGGTGAGGAACAGCTTGCAGGCTGTGCATCATGTCGTCCATGGATATGTGCCGCAGTTGATTAACCAAGAGCCACACGGAGAAAACCATGGCAGCAACACCAACGAGCGGCCAAATATGGTCTTTAGTAAACTTCATTAAAAAGTCCTAACTGCTTGGGCTCATCACAGAAAAATCTGGGCGGCTGCAAATGAAGAGGTGGCGCATTATATACTGAATTTTATTTTGCGTAAGGCCATTCATTCGCGCTTGGAGGGGTACCTCGTTGGCGCTTTTGTTCCCACCAAGCCCAAGCTGGAGTAGGATGCCCGCCGCACCTTTTTTTCCGCTTGATAAGACCCAAGGAGAGCCTATGGTCGACGGCCCTATTCTTGCTAAAACCCTGGCCACAGACAGTGGCCATAAAATCGGCGTGCTGACCTTAAATGTTCCCAAAGCCATGAATGCCGTGGATTTGGACATGGTGAATAGGCTGGATCAACAGCTCAAACGTTGGAACAAAGACAGCCAAGTGGTGGCGGTGTTTCTGCATGGGGCGGGTGATAAAGCGTTTTGCGCAGGCGGCGACATTCGTAAGCTTTACGACAGCATGAAAGCGCAAGGCGATGAGCACCTCAAATACGCCGATGCTTTTTTTACTGGCGAATACGCTAAAAATTACCATGTGCATCAGTTTTCCAAGCCCTTGATTGCCTGGGGCAATGGTTTTGTTATGGGTGGCGGTTTGGGGCTTTTTATCGGTGCCAATCATCGTGTCGGCACTGAAACCTTGAAGCTGGCTTGGCCTGAAATCCGTATTGGGCTATTCCCCGATGTGGCAGGAAGTTGGTACTTACCACGCTTGCCCAAGCCCTATGGACACTGGATGGCACTATCAGGTAGCCACTTTAATGCCCAAGACAGTAAAGCCTTGGGGCTGACGCAATACGGTTTGGCGCACAGCCAGCAAGAGGCCGTTATTGCCGCGCTACAGGGCTTGGGATTTACGCAAAATAATGCTCAGAACCATTGGTTGGTGCGTGAGCTTTTGCGTTCTTTAGAAGGCGCGACCATGCCTGAAAGCGAGCTTACCAAGGCGCAGGACGAGCTTGAGTTGTTATTTCACAGCTTGGATCTAAAGGACATCGACAGTGATTTTCGTGCTTATCAGGGCGATAACCCTTGGCTTAAGCAAGGCATTGCCAACTACCTAAACGGCTGCCCTGCCACCGCCCATGTGATTATGCGTCAGCTGGCTTTAGGCGGGCAGATGAGCCTTAAAGAAGTGGTGGAGTGGGAGCTGAAACTAGCCAAGCAAGCTGTGCGTCACCACGACTTTGCCGAAGGCATACGCGCCATGGTGGTGGAGAAAGACTTCAAGCCTCAATGGCTGCACAAGGATGTCGATGCGGTATCCGAGGACTATGTGCAGACGCTCACGGCGGGAGCTTAGAATCGTTGGGTGTTGGGCTATTGCAACACCGCTTCCATGATAATGACTTGCTCTTCCAGCTCTTGCCATTGCTGTGCCGCATCGCTGGCTAAGCCTAGGCGCGCAAAAGCGCCTACTTGGCTGCGGTCGATTTTACTCAAAGGGTGGTTGCTGTCGGCGTAGCTTTGTAGCGTCGCCACCTGCACAAGGTCACAGAGGTCGGATGCCGCAATTTGTCTGTCCCATTTGCGGTATTCCAGGGCCGCCCGCACCACCTCACCTGAAAACTTCCATTCGCGCAAAATGTACGCGCCCAAAGTGCAGTGCAAGGTGTCTAATACAGTATCGAGGCTGATGCCATCGGCTAGCAGCTCATTGTGCTCTTCGGCAAAAGCCAAGATTGGCAGCATACCAATTTGATGTGTTAAGCCTGCTAGCATGGCTTGATCGCTGGGTAGATTAGTGAAGTGCTGCGCCAACACTTGCACTGAGGCGGCAATTTCTAGGGAATGCGCCCAGCAATGGCGCAAGCGCTTGTCGATCATCTCGCTGGTGGCTTGAAACATTTGCTCCATCGCCAAGCCTGTGGCGAGGCTGCTGGTGTGGGTAACGCCTAGGCGCGTAACGGCGGCTTGAATGTCGGTGGCAGGGTTGGCGGCGCGCATCAGCGGGCTGTTGCTGATTTTGATTAGGCGCGCGCTAAGAGCAGGATCGCGGGCGATAATATGCGTCAAATCGCTGAGCGATGAAAACGGATCCTGTGCGACTTCGCGCACTTGCAGCGCCACCTCAGGCAAGGTGGGCATAATCAGGTCGTTGTTTTTTAAGCGTTCAATGATGTCGTTGCTGACGCGTTTGGCTAGGCTGGTCATCCGTATTCCCTTAGTGCAACTTATAAATTTTAGGTATAAAACATCGGCTCAAGAGTAAAAGGCTGCCCCTGCCAAAAAGCCAAGCTATGACCTTCTGCGACCGCGCCCAGCCCAACTGTACCTTGCCAAGCTAGCACTTCTCCAAGGTTATTACCTTGGGCATCTTGTAGGTTTTCTGTAGGCCTAGCGTTACAAGGGCTTTGGCTGTGCAGTTTCATGAGCTGCTTTTTGGCTTTGCCCAAAAATTCTAGTCGTGCCACGATTTCTTGCCCGGTGTAGCAGCCTTTTTTAAAGCTAACCCCACCTTGTTTTTGCCAGTCGATGTGCTGAGGAAGCCAAGCCTCGTGGCTTTGGGCACTGACCCATACCAAGCCCAAAGCCAGATCGGCTTGCGCCCAGCTACCGTCATCAACGCTGGAAATGCTGACTTCAGTGACAGGCTGCCAGTGTTCGATACGGCCGTCGAGCCAAGTCAGCTGACGGTCAGCGCTGATTTGGGTGATGACCAGAGGTTCGCTCAAAAGCTTGGGATTAAGGCGGCTGGGCACTTTGCCCAAAACGGCATACTGGGTGCTTTGGTCGATCATTTTGGCTTTAAAAAAGACGGCGTATTTGGCGAGGTGCGACATCAGCGTGCTCACGCGCTCGCGCGGCAGGCGTAGCCAAAAACCTGTGTCAGTGCGGGCAATGACAAAGTTGGCCACCATGCGTCCTTTGGCGGTGCAGCAGGCACCTAAGGTCCAATGCCCGATGGGCAGTTTGGCGACGTCACAGGTGAGTTGTCCTTGTAAAAAACGCTCGGCATCGAGGCCACTGACTTCCAAAAGAGCAAAATCGGATAATAAAGAAAAAGCCTGAGTGTTCACTGCCTACCCCCAATAAGTTCGCGCCACAGTGTACGCCAAAGCCACTTAAAACGCAGGCTGTGTATAATGGCGCTTTTTTTAGTCTGAGGTGAGAATCGTGTCGCAAGCAAACCGTGTACGCTGGCACAGTCGTCGTGGCATGTTGGAGCTGGATGTGCTGCTGCTGCCCTTTGCCGAAGAAGCGTTCGACAGCTTAAATGCACAGGATCAGGCGCTCTATGTGCGTTTGCTAGAGTGCGAAGACCCTGATTTATTTGCTTGGTTTATGAATCACCAAGAGCCCGCCGATGCCGAGTTCAAACGTATGATAGGGATGGTCTTAGCGCATGGAAAATCGCGCAAAAAATAGTTGGATGCTACGCACTTCAATTAGGCAAAACGGCTATAACGCCGCTTTTTGCCTGCTTTCTTTGGCTATGCTCTGGCCTTATCTGGCTTGGTTTTACTGGCTAACGTTACTGCTGCTTTTTAGCGCGCTGCTTGTGTGGTTGGCGCGACCGCAGCGCACGCAGCTGTATTTAACCGCACAAGGCTTTTATTGGCAGCGTGCGGGTAAGACTGTGCAGAATTTGCCGTGGCGGGTGGGCAGTGTGCGGCGTAACGATGTCATTATTTGGCATTACGGGTTTTGGCCTTGGCAGCGGCTTATTATTCGCCCAGATAGCTTGGCGGTGGGAGAGTTTGGCGAACTGCTGCGAGCGCTCGCCCTGAGCGCCCCTCAGGATTGATGGGCAGGCTTACAGCTCACCCAGCTCTTTGAGGTACTTGGGTGTCATCACTGTATCAAAGGCGCGCGGCAAGGTTTGTGGGTAGTCGCGGCTAAAGTGCAGGCCTCGGCTTTCTTTGCGCAGCAAGGCGCTGCGAATGATGACATCAGCGACATCCACCAAGTTACGCAGCTCCAAAAGGTTGTGGCTGACGCGGTAGTTGGCGTAGAACTCATGAATTTCCTCGCGCAGTAAACGTACGCGGTGTTTAGCTCGCAGTAAGCGTTTGTTGGTGCGCACAATGCCTACGTAGTCCCACATAAAACGGCGCAGCTCGTCCCAGTTATGGGAAATAACAACATCCTCATCCGAGTCTTTCACTAGACTGGCGTCCCAGGCGGGGATGCTGGGCAGGCTTTGTGTGAAGTCGGTGTGAGCGACGATATCGGCGGCGGCGGCGCGGGCAAAGACCAGGCACTCCAGTAACGAGTTGCTCGCTAGGCGGTTGGCACCGTGTAAGCCTGTGCAAGCCACTTCACCGATGGCGTACAGTTTTTCAATATCGGTGCGACCGCGCGTGTCGGTCACGACACCACCGCAGGTGTAATGCGCGGCGGGTACGATAGGAATGGGCTCTTGGCTGATATCGATGCCAAAGGACAGACAGCGCTCATGGATAGTGGGGAAATGCTCAAGAATAAAATCCTTGCCCTTGTGGCTGATGTCTAAAAATAGGCAGTCGGCACCAAGGCGTTTCATTTCATGGTCGATGGCGCGGGCGACAATGTCGCGTGGAGCCAGCTCGCCACGCTCATCAAACTTGTGCATAAAGGGCTTGCCATCGGGCAGCAGCAGCTTGCCACCTTCGCCGCGCACTGCTTCAGTAATCAAAAAGGACTTGGCCTTGGGGTGATAGAGGCAGGTGGGATGGAATTGATTGAACTCCATATTGGCAACGCGACAGCCTGCGCGCCAAGCCATCGCAATGCCATCGCCAGAATTGCCGTCGGGGTTGCTGGTATAGAGGTAAACCTTGCTGGCTCCACCTGTGGCCAAAGCCACAGCCTGAGCGGCAATCACTTCCACTTCGTCGGTTTCGTTGTTTAAAAAGTAGGCACCGACACAGTCTGAGCCTTCGACCCCCAGTTTGTTGCGCGTGATAAGGTCGACGG
>JBDKHD010000015.1:0-20196 GCA_039797885.1 Pseudomonadota bacterium | reverse complement strand
AAGCGCTTGGGGCCGATGCGCCCGGGCAGCAGCGGTATCAGCAAATTGCCGCTCACCGTGCCGCCTTTTTCGTGCAGACCGAGCCAAGGAATCTTGCTGCCCACCAGCAAGGCGGGCAGCAGTTCGGGCTTCTTGTCGAACACCTTCACGCCCATCGAGGAGATGAAGCTGTTGCGCTTAACGGTGAAGGCACTGCGCATCTCGGATCGCGCCGCATCACGCACTTCACGCCCGCCCGATTGCATGCCCTTGGCGACAGCGGTGTGAATGGCACGACGCCGCTCGGTACTCCACGCCACCAACTGGCGCGGGTCCAGCAAGCCGGTGGTGGTGAGCGAGAGGCGCATGGGTCAGTCCTTGAGCAGATCGCGTTGCAGTTGTTCGATGCCACGCTTCTCACCCTGCGCTGCCACGGCATGAATGCCGAGCAGCTGGGCCAGTTGCTGCCGTTCGATCTGTCCGTCGGCATCCAGAAAGGCTTGCGCCTGCGTGAGCGTGTAGCCCATCAAGTCACCGAGGCGGTGACCGGCGCGGATCAGGCGGGCGACGGCAGCGTCCCACCCGAGTTCGTCAGTGAGCGCAGTGTCGGCGCGAGTCGCTGGGCTGCGCCCTGAATGCTCGGCACGACGTGCGCCACGAAAAAATCCGCATTGACCTCGAACACGGCGGCGGCCAATTGCACGGCATCCGCAAGCTCAAGGTCGTTGATCCACGCACGCTCACGTCGGGTGGTAATCGCCAGCAGGTCGAGCACGGCATCGCCATGCCGCCCTAGCAGCGCCATCCAGTCCGGATCACTGGTGATTTCCTCGGCCAGCGGGCGCACCACGGCTAGCAACCGTGGCAATTCGCCCAGCCGGATCGGCGTCAATTCCAGCGCCGTACCGGACAGCGTCACGACCACAGGCTCAGGGGGGAAGGTCTTGAACCCGTCCATCACAGCAGCACCAGACGGCCGAACTGACCGAGATCACCACCGACCGGCTTGGTCAGATCCGCCAGCACTTGGCCCGACAGCTCGAACTTGAGCAGTTCGTCCGTGATGATCGAGAGTTCCTTGGCCGGGTTGATGGCCACGCGATAGAGGTCGATCACCACCTCGCGGTTGCCGTCGGCGGTGTTGAGCCCCTCGAAGCGAATCCAGCGCTCGGGCAAGGGCTGGGTGAACATCGCCGTGCTCTGCGCCGCACCATAGGCGTAATCGACGGTGAACGGCTCGGTGTACGGGCCGCCTGACGTGGCATCGAGCACTACCAGCGAACCGTGCTTCGCATTGACGCTGTATTGGCTGGCCGGGAGCGTCTTGGGCGTGGCATTTGAGTCCTGAATCTGCACGGCGGACACGTTCTGCATGGCCAGCGGGTACAGACTGCCCGGCGTGACCGGGTTGGGCAGCAGCTCGCCAGTCACCGTACCAGGGGTGATCGTGGTCGTGGTGCCGTAGAGCGCGAGCGCAGGCTATTTCCAGTTCATGCAATGCACTGTCAGCCTGTCTCTGCGCTTCTCCGGGGAAGAAATCGATTTCCGCGAGATTGGCGAATGACTTGCGCAGCTTTCTGACTTGTCGCAGCACATCCTGCACGGTATCTGCTGAAAGTACCCGCCTGACTTGGGCGATCTCGCTGAGCAGCGTGGCAAATTCATTGCTGCGGTCAAACAGGGCAATGAAACCCGCCTCAATGGGTTCTTCCACGCGAAGGACGTGGGCACTGCCGCCCCCCTCGCGGACATCCGCCGCTAGGCCATCCAGTGTGGCGCGGCAATCATCACGCTCTGGCATGAGATACACCCCGTCTCGCAGCACGGCTGCACCGGACGCCTTGAGTGCGCGCCAGGCGCGTTGGCGCAGGGTCGCGTTCTCGGTCGGCAAAGTGGTAATGAGCGATAGCCACATGTTCATGATGATAATTCTACATATCTGTAGCTAAGTCTACAAACAATGAGGCCGCGCACAATCGTGAGTGCGCGCCAGGGCTTTCAGTCGCCGCTGCTACAGCAGTTGCAGATCACAACCAACGACCGCTAAACCCGCACCAACAAAGGAAGTGCCCTCGAGAACGCTCGCGAGATCAGCAGAGAAAACGGAGAACAGAGAGGCGTTAGAAAGGGGAAAAACTTGGGGAGTGTGGAGATGTCGCTCGCGAGGCCGAGGCCCGGAACCGCGCCAACACTGGCGTTCCGGGCAAAAAAAATCCCAACCGATAAGGGTTGGGATTTCGGGTTTTGGTGGAGATGGGGGGATTTGAACCCCCGTCCGCCAATCCTCCACTAGGAGATCTACATGCTTAGCTTTCTCTATTGATTTAGTTCCGCACGGGCCGAGAAGCAGGCCGTTTGGAACGAGCTCGATTGGTTTTAGCCGTTCAGCTCCGAGCGAAGCATCCAGGCGAGCCTATAAGACGGCGCCCTCGTCCCCCAGCTATAGGCACCTGAGTTCGGAGGTAAGCGGGATTAAGCCGCTAGTGCGTAAGTTTCGTCGTTTGCGACTACTTTAAATGTACAACGTTTGTTAACGAGATCGTCATACCCTCTCGGCATGCACCCATAGCTTTGTAATCAGCGTCGAATCCTAATCATCCCCTAATAGATGAAAGCTACTGCGCTTGCTAATACGGCGTTAAAATTTTTTGAAAAATGCTCATTTACATTAAGTAAACTGCGCTTTTTCATAAAATTTTGCCTTGTCTTAGCTGCGGTCGTGACGCTTTCTAAAAATCTAAGGCTTTCTGAATTCGTTTAAGCGTTCTAACAATACTATGTGCGAAAAAACAGGCGCGATACTAACAGAAGTTTTCTGTTAGCGCACCTCGTGTTTCATGATGCGCTCTTTTTGTTTTGCCCAGTCGCGGTCTTTGATGGCGTCGCGTTTGTCGTGGGTTTGTTTGCCTTTGGCTAGGGCAATTTCGGCTTTAACGTTCACGCCTTTCCAGTACAAAGAGGTGCAGACGCAGGTGTAGCCTTTGGCTTGCACTTTTTGTGCGAGGCGCTCGATTTCACTGCCGTGCAAAAGCAGTTTGCGCTGGCGGCGTGGGTCGGCCACGGTGTGAGTGGAGGCTTGTTGCAGGGGCGTGATGAGCGCGCCGTGCAGCCAAGCTTCGCCACGGTGAAATTCAACAAAGGAATCGACCAGCTGCACTTTACCTTGGCGTAGGGATTTGACTTCCCAGCCAGTGAGAACAAGGCCTGCTTCGTGTTTTTCTTCGAGGAAGTAATCGTGGCGGGCTTTTTTGTTTTGGGCGATGGTGCCGCCCGTGCTTTTTGTTTTCTTGGTATTCATGGGGCGCGAGTATAACCAAGCCTAACCGGAAAGGGCAGAGGGCTCGCGCGCTCGTTGGAGGGATTTTTTGGGGGTAATTGCTGCCTTTAAGGTTGAGGCTACTGGCTAAATCTCGGACAATGCGCGCACTTTTTTGACACGAGATGGTTATGAGCCAAACAAAACGCGGATTACATAGCATTTGGAAAGGTCGCTGGACCTTTATTTTGGCGGCTACGGGATCGGCGGTGGGCTTAGGTAATATTTGGAAGTTTCCTTACATGACGGGCGAAAATGGCGGCGGTGCTTTTGTGCTTATGTACCTGTTGTGCATTGCCGTGATCGGCATTCCCGTGATGATGGCGGAGATTATGCTGGGGCGTGAAGGGCGTGCCAGCCCCATCGCCACCATGCAAACTTTGGCGCATAAGTACGGTGCGCCTAAGTGGTTCAGCGTGGTGGGCTGGATGGGCGCGGTGTCGGGCTTTTTGATTCTGTCCTTTTACAGCGTGATCGCAGGCTGGACCTTTTATTACATGGTCGAGCTGGGGCTGGGTGCTTTTTTAGGTGCGACGGCGCAAAGCTCGACGCAAACCTTTGGTGCGCTGATGGCCGACCCTGTCACGCAATTGGGCTTGCATACGGCCTTTATGGCGTTGACGGCCTTGGTGTTGTGTTTGGGTGTGATTAAGGGGCTGGAGCGGAGTATTCGTTTTTTAATGCCTCTGCTTTTTATGATGCTTTTGGTGCTGTTGGGCTATTCCCTGACGACTCCCGCTTTTATGCAGGGTTTTGAATTTTTGTTTTATCCCGATTTTTCTAAGCTACGCGCCACCAGTGTGCTGGAGGCCTTGGGTCATGCGTTTTTTACGTTAAGCATCGGTATTGGTGCGATTATGGCCTATGGCTCGTACATGCCCGCTAAGGCCAATATCGGTAAAACCGTGCTGGCCGTGGTGGTGCTGGATACGCTTTGCGCTTTAACGGCGGGCTTGATTATCTTTCCTGTGGTGTTTTCTTACGGCTTAGAGCCAAGCTCAGGCCCCGGTCTTTTGTTCCAATCTGTACCTTTGGCCTTTGCGGCCTTGCCAGGCGGACAGTATGTGGGTGCGTTTTTCTTTGTTTTGGTGCTGGTGGCGGCTTGGACTTCGGCTATTTCTATGGCCGAGCCGATGGTAGCTTGGCTAGTTGAAAAAGGCTTGGGGCGCGTGCGCTCGACGCTGTTGGTGTGCGGTGTGGCGTGGTTTTTGGGGCTGGCGACCATTTTGTCGTTCAGCCACTGGAGCGAGGTCAAGATTTTGGGGCGCACGCTGTTTGATAATATCGACTTCCTGACTGCAAGCTTGCTGATGCCCTTGGGCGGCTTGTTGATAGCGCTTTTTGTCGGCTGGCATGTGGCTCGCCCTGTGCTCGATAAAGCGTTGGCGATGCGCTCCAAAGTGGCTGTTGGCTTGTGGCTTTTTGTGTTGCGGTTTTTGTCACCGCTGGCTATTTTGCTGATATTTGCGCAGGGGTTGGGTTTGTTAAAACTACTTGGTTTGGGTGCGGATTAAGCTATGACAACGATTAATCGCAGCGCTTTGGTGATGCACAGCGCACAGCAGATGTTTGATTTGGTCAACGATGTGGCGCGCTATCCTGAATTTTTGCAGGGCTGCAAAGCCACGCGTGTGATTGCCGAGGGTGAGGATTTTATCGAAGCCTCCATGACTTTGGCTAAGGCAGGTTTTGAGCAAGCCATTACCACGCGTAATGTTTTGGTGCGCCCCGAAAGTATGGAGATGCGCTTGGTCGATGGGCCGTTTTCCAAGTTCAAGGGCGTGTGGCGCTTTCAGGCGCTTTCGCCTGAGGCGTGCAAAGTGTCTTTGGATCTGGAGTTTGAAGTGAGCAATCGCTTAGCGGGCGCGGCGCTTGGTGCGGTGTTTAAACAGGTCGCGAGTTCAATGGTGGATGCCTTTGTCGCAAGAGGAAAGCAAATATATGGCTGAGCTGAATATCGAAGTGGCTTACGCCACGGCGGATAAGCAAAAAATTGTGACTTTGCGGGTGGCCGAAGGCACAACGCTGCGTCAGGCAGCGCTGTTGTCGGGGCTAGACAAAGAGTTTTCAGAGCTGGATTTGGCTCAGGCTAAGCTTGGCATCTTTAGCAAGGCTTCAACCAAGCCCGAGCAAGACGGTGTGCAAGAGGGCGATCGCGTGGAAATATACCGCCCACTTTTGATCGATCCTAAGCAGGCGCGACTGAACCGCGCCGCCAAGAAAAGCGAAGACTAGCCTTTAGAAATCTTCAGGGACAGTGTTGGCGGATTTCTGCTCGTTGGGCAGGGTTTTGAGCTGATCTTTTTCTGCTATGTCTTTGGCGGGCAGCTCGCCTTCGTAGCGGCTAAACAGGCCTTTATCATCAAAAAGCACTTGAATGCGATAGCTTTGAGTCACTTCGTCGCGCACTTCTAGGGTGTAGTAATAATCCCAGCGTTTGGCTTCGTAAGGATTTTGCAATACGGGGTTGCCCATCACATAAATCACTTGGCGCTGGGTCATGCCGGGCTTGAGTTTATCCAGCATGTCCTGGGTCACTATATTGCCTTGTTGCACGTTGAGCTTGTATACCCCAGGGAAAACACAGCCTGATAAACTTGCAAAGCTGAGTAAAACCGTCAGAATTGGGCCGCTGAAAAACGTAACGCTTCGTATTTTTAACTTCTTTTTAAGATTCAAGATCGTTATTCTCTGCAAAAAATCGGTTTAGTCCGTCTGTTTGGGGCGCGATGATACCTGATAACCTGAGTCGCTGTGAAATAATCGAGGAAGCACATGACCGATCAAAATATCGAGCTGCGCAAAGCGGGTCTGAAGGTGACACTGCCGCGCGTTAAGATTCTGAGCATTTTAGAAAACAACCCCGACGCGCATGTGAGCGCCGAAGACGTGTATAAGTTTCTGATTGATGCGGGTGAAGATGTCGGCCTGGCGACGGTTTACCGCGTGCTAACGCAGTTTGAAAGCGCGGGCTTGGTCAGCCGTCATAATTTTGATGGCGGTCATTCGGTGTTCGAGCTGGACCGTGGCGATCATCACGACCATATGGTGGATGTGGAAGACGGCACAGTGCTGGAATTTACCAACGCAGAAATTGAAAAATTGCAGCATGAAATTGCCGAAAAACACGGCTTTGAACTGGTGGAGCACAGCCTAGTGCTCTATGTGAAGAAAAAGAAATAACGAGCGCTTAGGCGCTCGCCATCTTGAGCATTTCTTGAGCGTGAGCGAGGGTGTGTTGGGTAATTTCAACGCCACCCAGCATTCGCGCTATTTCCTCCTCACGTTGTTTATCCGTCAGCTTACGCAGCTGCGTATGAGTAGCACGTTCGCCACTGATTTTGCTGACCTGAAAGTGCTGATGCGCCTGAGCCGCTACTTGCGGCTGGTGGGTCACGCACAGCACTTGGCTACTTTCCCCGAGCTTACGCAGTAAGCGCCCCACACGTTCGGCGGTGCCGCCGCCAATTCCTACGTCCACTTCATCAAAAATTAGGCTGGCTACTTGGCTTACCGCTGCGGTGACCACCTGAATGGCAAGGCTTATGCGGGACAGCTCGCCGCCTGAGGCTACTTTGGCCAGTGGGCCTTCAGGCATGCCCGGGTTGGTTTGTACCATAAAGGTTACTTGATCTGTGCCTGTGCGGCTGGGTGAGCTGGGACTTACTTGCACGTTAAAGCGGGCCTTGCCCAAGGCCAAGGAATCAAAATGGCCGCTGACTTCTTGGCTCATTTTGCTGGCAGCTTGTTGGCGCGCTTGGCTTAAGCGCTGCGCTTGGGCAAAAAACTCTTGTTCTTTGAGCTTGGCTTGTTGTTCCAGAGCGCTTAAGTCTTCGTCACTGAGGCTTAGCGCTTGCAGGGCTTGTTCCTGCTCTTGCCAATGGCCGTACAGTCCTTGCGGCTGGATCTGGTGTTTGCGTGCCATGCTAAAAATAGCGCTTAGGCGCGTGTCGATTTGTTGCAATCGTTGAGGGTTGATGTCGATTTGATCCAGGTAACGACCCAAGGAGCTGGCGGCTTCTTCTACTTGAATTTGAGCCTGTTGTAACAGATCGCGCGCATCGTTTAAGCCTGCATGAGAGTCGTCGATATGGCCAAGCTGATGCAGCGCTTGGTGCAGCAGGTTTTGGATGGATTGCTCGCTGTGCTCATCTCCGAGGCAGGCTGTGAGCGCCAGCTGGCTGTTAAGCAGGGTGCTGTCGGCATTGGCAAGGCGCTTGTGCTCGACTTCCAGCTCTTCTTGTTCATGCTCGCCCAACGCCAGCTCGCGCAGCTCTTCAACCTGATAGCTCAAAAGCTGCTTTTGCGCTTTGGTTTCGCTGCTTTCTTCTTTGAGCTTGGTTAGGGTTCTAAGGAGTTGCTGCCATTCTGTCCACAATAAAGACACTTCGTTGGCCAGTAAGGGCGCGTGGGCAAAGGCGTCCAGCAGTTCACGGGCGCTGTCTTTTTGCAGCAGGCGCTGATGGGCGTGCTGGGAGTGGATTTCTATAAGATGCGGGGCGAGGTCTTTGAGGTCGCTGATGCCCACCGAGCGGCCATTGATGTAGGCGCGAGAGCGGCCTTCGTTGGTGACTATGCGGCGCAGCACCAGCTCGTCGTCGGTGCAGGGGAGGTCGTGCTGCTCCAGCCACAGCTTGGCTTGTGCGTTTAGGCTAAAGCGGGCGCTGACCTCGGCTTGTTCGGCACCAAGGCGCACTGCGCCTGCTTCGGCACGCTCGCCCAAAGCCAGCCCCAGCGCATCGAGTAGGATGGATTTGCCTGCGCCTGTTTCACCGCTGATAACGCTTAGGCCTTGGTTTAGCTCCAGTTCGAGCTGTTCGATAAGGGCAAACTGGTGAATGGCGAGGTGGTGCAGCATAGGCTTCTCCAAAAACCTGAATGTTTATACAGTGTTTTTATATGCAGTAGTGGTCAAAGTCAAGAAGATTTTAACAGGCCTTGAATCTGTAAGGTTTCGCCCCATATAGGCTGCAACTTAAAAAAGTATGACGAGGAACAATCGATGTCGGATGAGCAAAAAATGCAGGACGAAGTAGAGGTCGGTGTGGAGCAAAGCCCAAGTGCGGATGATCAAACTCTGGCTTTGGCGCAAGCTCAGGATGAAATTGCCAGCCTTAAAGACCAAATGCTGCGCACCCAGGCCGAAATGCAAAATGTGCGTCGTCGCGCCGATGCCGATGTTGAAAAAGCGCATAAGTTTGGCGTGGAAAAATTCGCCAATGAAATGATTTCAGTGGTGGATAACCTCGAGCGTGCCATTGCCGCTTGCGATGCCCAGGATGCGGCCACTAAAGTTTTGCGCGACGGTGTCGAAATGACGTTGTCCTCCATGTTGTCGTCGCTGGCGAAGTTTAAAGTGGAAGTCGTGAATCCTTTAAATGAAAGTTTTAACCCTGAATTGCATCAGGCTATTACCTTAATCGATAGCCCAGATGCCGCGCCTAATAGCGTGATTGCGGTGATGCAAAAAGGTTACACCTTACAAGGTCGTTTGTTGCGTCCTGCGATGGTAGTGGTAAGCAAGGGCTCACCCGTCGTGAACACCAAAGCGTAATTTTTTTAACGAATAATCTTGAAATGGTTCTGAGTAGCTCCATATAGCTCTCAACAAAATCAAAACAGCTTAGGCTGAATTAAGAGGAATTTATAATGGGCAAAATTATTGGTATCGACTTAGGCACCACCAACTCTTGTGTGGCTATTTTAGATGGCGACAAAACGCGCGTAATTGAAAACGCCGAGGGCGACCGCACGACGCCTTCCATTATTGCTTATACCGACGACGAAATTTTGGTGGGTCAATCCGCCAAGCGCCAAGCGGTGACCAATCCGCAAAACACCCTCTTTGCGGTGAAGCGTTTAATTGGTCGTAAATTTAGCGATGAAGTCGTGCAAAAAGACATCAAAATGGTGCCTTATAAAATAGCGAAAGCCGATAACGGAGACGCTTGGATTGAAGTGCGCGGTGAGAAATACGCACCACCCCAAATCTCTGCCGAAATTTTGAAAAAAATGAAGAAGACGGCAGAAGATTATTTGGGTGAAAAAGTGACCGAGGCGGTCATTACTGTGCCTGCGTACTTCAACGACTCTCAACGTCAAGCCACCAAAGACGCGGGTAAAATCGCAGGCTTAGATGTGAAGCGTATTATCAACGAGCCAACCGCAGCGGCCTTGGCTTACGGTATCGATAAAGAAGTCGGTGATCGCACGATTGCCGTGTATGACCTAGGCGGCGGTACTTTCGATATTTCCATTATCGAAGTGGCCGATGTCGATGGCGAAAAACAATTTGAAGTGTTGGCGACCAACGGCGATACCTTCTTGGGCGGTGAAGATTTTGACCTGCGTTTGATCGATTACTTGGCTTCTGAGTTCAAAAAAGAGCAAGGCATTGATCTTAAAAACGACCCATTGGCTTTGCAACGCTTAAAAGAAGCTGCCGAAAAAGCCAAGGTGGAGCTGTCATCTAGCCAGCAAACCGATGTGAATTTGCCCTACATCACCGCCGATGCCACAGGCCCCAAACACTTAAACGTGAAAATTACACGCGCCAAGTTGGAGTCCTTGGTTGAGGAATTAGTGCTGCGTTCTTTAGAACCTTGCCGTATTGCGCTGAAAGACTCAGGTTTGAGTCTGTCTGAAATCGACGAAGTGATTTTGGTCGGTGGCCAAACCCGTATGCCTATGGTTCAAAAACAAGTCGCCGAGTTCTTTGGTAAAGAGCCACGCAAAGACGTCAACCCCGATGAAGCTGTGGCAGTCGGTGCGGCGGTTCAGGGTGCGGTGTTATCGGGTGACGTCAAAGACGTACTGCTGCTGGACGTAACCCCCTTAACCTTGGGTATCGAAACCATGGGTGGCGTGGCTACGTCTGTTATCGATAAGAACACCACCATCCCGACCAAAAAGTCGCAGGTGTTCTCGACCGCCGATGACAACCAAACGGCGGTAACCATCCATGTGGTACAAGGTGAGCGTAAACAGGCTTCACAAAATAAATCCTTAGGACGTTTTGACTTGGCGGATATTCCACCTGCGCCGCGCGGTATGCCCCAAATTGAAGTGACCTTTGACATCGACGCCAACGGTATTTTGAATGTCAGCGCCAAGGACAAAGCCACGGGTAAACAGCAATCTATCGTGATTAAAGCTTCCTCAGGTTTGAGCGATGCCGAGATCGAAAAAATGGTGCGCGATGCCGAGGCCAACGCCGCAGCCGACCGCGAGTTTGAGGAGCTGGCACAGGCACGCAACACCGCCGACGGCATGATCCATGCGACTCGCAAAACGCTTGAAGACGCCAAAGACAAAGTGCAAGCCGATGAAAAAGCCGCGATCGAGAAGGCCATTGCCGACCTAGAAGGCGTGATCAAAGGCAGCGACAAGGCTGACATTGAAGCCAAAACCAAGGCGCTGACCGAGGCTTCCAGCTCGTTGGCACAGCGCCTCTACGCCGAGCAATCCCAGCAAGGCAGCGCAGGCCAAACCAGTGGCGCGCAAGATGCGGGCGACGATGTAGTTGACGCTGAGTTTGAAGAAGTCAAAGACAAGTAAATAGAGCTAAAATCCTGAGCCGCTTGCGGCTTAGGATGGGTCTTTTTGGCGTAACGCGGCATCGGCCGCGTTTCGTCTTTTAAAAAACCATCACCCTGAAACAGGTGGGTCATGTCAAAACGAGATTATTACGAAGTGTTGGGTGTCGCTAAAGACGCCGACGCGGCAACACTAAAAAAAGCCTATCGCAAGTTGGCGATGAAGTATCACCCAGATCGCAATCCCGACGATAAAGACGCCGAGGCCAAGTTTAAAGAGGCCACCGAAGCGCATGAAGTGCTAAGCGATGAGAAAAAACGCCATACCTACGATCAGATGGGGCATGCAGGCGTGGACGGTAGCGCAGGCGGCTTTGGCGGCGGCTCCAGCTTCAGCGATATCTTTGGCGATGCCTTTGGCGATATTTTTGCAGGTGCAGGCCGTGGTGGTCGTGGCGGCCCGCAACGTGGCTCGGATTTACGTTACACCATGGAACTGACCCTTGAAGAGGCGGTGCGCGGCGTCGAGAAGAAAATCCGCATTCCGACTTTGGTCGCGTGCAGTACTTGTGACGGCTCGGGAGCCAAACCTGGCACCAAGCCCAAAACCTGTAATACCTGTCATGGCGCTGGGCAGATTCGTATGCAGCAAGGTTTCTTTGCCGTACAACAGACTTGCCCAAGCTGTCGCGGTCAAGGTGTTGCAGTTGAGCATCCCTGCGGCAGTTGTCATGGTCGTGGTGTAAAAGAAGAAACCAAAACGCTGAGCGTGAAGATCCCCGCAGGTGTGGATACGGGCGATCGCATCCGCCTAAACGGCGAAGGCGAAGCGGGCAGTATGGGCGGTCCTGCGGGTGATCTTTATGTGCAAGTGCATGTCAAAGAACACCATATTTTCCAACGTGAGGGTGCGCATTTGCACTGTGACGTGCCCATCAGCATTGTCGATGCCGTACTGGGTGGTGAGCTGGAAGTGCCTACTTTGGATGGGCGTGTCAAACTCAAGATTCCGCATGAAACACAAAGCGGCAAGATGTTCCGTTTGCGTGGCAAGGGCGTGACCCCAGTGCGCGGCGGCGGCGCGGGTGATTTGATTTGTCGCGTGCAAGTGGAAACCCCAATAAATTTAACCGCCGAACAAAAAGAGCTGCTGATTCGCTTCCAGGAGTCTTTAACGGGTGAAAAACACACACCGCAGAAGAAAAACTGGTTCGATGGTGTGCGTAAATTCTTTGAAGGCAACTAATTTTTAGTGAGAAAACTATGACCCGTATAGCGATTACAGGTGCAGCAGGACGCATGGGGCGCAATCTGATTCAAGCTGTGCTGGCTTCCAAGGGCCAGCTCGGTGCGTGCATTGTGTTACCTGACGACCCCATGGCAGGTATAGACGCAGGTGCGATCGCAGGCATTGGCAAGAATTTGGGCGTAAAGGCCTCGACTAGCCTAAAAGCGGTGCTGGATCAATTTGATGTCTTAATCGACTTCACCGCGCCTGCGGCCACCATGAGCAACATCGATCTGTGTCGGAAACACGGGAAAAAAATTGTGATTGGTACTACAGGTCTTAGCGAAGCACAAAAAGCCGATATGAAAATAGCCGCCAAAGACATGGGTATTGTCTTTGCGCCCAACTATTCCGTAGGCGTGAACCTGTGCTTAAACCTGCTGCGCATGGCCGCCAGTGTGATGGGCAATGACAGCGATATCGAAGTGGTGGAAATGCACCATCGCCACAAGGTCGATGCTCCAAGCGGTACGGCTTTGCGTATGGGCGAAGTGGTGGCTGAAACTCTGGGCTGGGATTTAAACGAAGTCGCCGTTTATGGTCGTGATGGCCACACGGGCGCGCGCCCACAAAAACAAATCGGCTTTGAAACCATTCGCGGCGGCGATGTGGTCGGCGACCATACCGTGATGTTCGCCACCGAAGGCGAGCGTGTGGAAATCACCCACAAAGCACAAAGCCGCATGACCTTTGCCAATGGCGCGGTGCGTGCGGCTTTGTGGGTGAATGCTCAGCCAAACGGCTTGTACGACATGCAGGATGTGCTGGGCTTCTAGGTAAACTGTATTACACTAGCGCCCTTTCTTTATTTGAATACCTGCTGCGCCACATGGGTGCGGCCTAGGAGTTGATATGCAAAAGTTTCCTATGACCGTCGAAGGGGAAAAAGCACTTCGTGACGAGCTGCAACACTTAAAAACCGTGGCTCGCCCCAAAGTGATTGCGGCCATTGCCGAAGCGCGCGAACACGGCGATTTAAAAGAAAACGCCGAATACCATGCCGCGCGTGAGCAGCAAGGTTTTATCGAAGGTCGTATTCAGGACATTGAAGGCAAGCTTTCAAACGCACAAGTGATTGATATTAAAAGTATTCCTCATACGGGTAAGGTAATTTTTGGCACTACGGTGCGCATTATCAATACCAAGACTGATGAAGAAGTGACCTACCAAATTGTCGGCGACGACGAGGCGGATATTAAAAACAACCGCATTTCGGTGTTTTCCCCTATCGCCCGCGCGCTGGTGGGCAAAGAAGAGGGCGATGTCGTCAATGTGCAAGTGCCAAGCGGTGTGGTCGAGTTCGAGATCGACCAAGTTCGCCATCTCTAAATTGGCCAAGAGCACAAGGCTTTCGTACGCTCGACCTCTGTGGCAAGCTTCAATTTACGCAAATTTGCCGCCACGGCTCTTGGTTTTTGGCTATTAGGGGCAGGGCAATAAGGGCAGGTCGGCAAAGTCGCCATCGTCGTCTTGATTGATGGCTTGCAGCATACCTTGTAAGCGTTTTTGTACTTCTCGTCTTTTTAAGGCTTTATTCCAGCGTTTAATTTGCGCTGGGCTGGCCAGATCCAGCTGGGGGACGGCAACGGGTTTATTGTCGTCGTCCATCGCTACCATAGTGAAATAGCAGGTATGAGTGTGGCGCACCGTGCGTGCGCGAATGTTTTCGGCCACCACTTTAATGCCAATTTCCATCGAGGTTTTACCCGTGAAATTGACAGTGGCAAGACAGGTAATCACCTCACCAATAAAAATGGGTTCTTTAAATAAGACGTTATCGACAGAAAGCGTGACGGCGTAGTAGCCGCTGTAGCGCATAGCGCAGGTGTAGGCCACTTTATCCAGTAGTTTGAGCAGCTCACCGCCGTGCATTTTGCCAGAGAAGTTGGCCATGTCGGGAGTGACCAGTAAGGTCATCTCGGTGTGAATATTTTGAGTCATGATACCCCTCGAAGTGAGGGGGCATTATAACTAGAAGTCTTCGGTAGAGGTAAACAAACCTACGCGCAGGTCTTGAGCGCTGTAAATTTCTTTGCCGTCCACTTCCATAATGGCGTCGGCAATGCCCAGTATCAGTTTTTGCTCCATCACGCGGCGAATGCTGATGCGGTAGGTGACTTTTTTGGCACTGGGTAACACCTGTCCACGAAACTTTACTTCGCCGCAGCCTAAAGCACGACCTCTGCCAGGGTTGCCGCGCCAGCCCAAATAAAAACCAATAAGTTGCCACAAGGCATCAAGGCCTAAACAGCCTGGCATAACGGGGTCGGTTTCAAAGTGACAAGCAAAAAACCACAGGTCGGGGTGAATATCCAGCTCGGCGATGATTTCGCCTTTGCCGTAAGTGCCACCTTCATTACTAATACGAGTGATGCGATCCATCATCAGCATGTTGGGCAAGGGTAGGCGCGCATTGCCTTCGCCAAATAATTCGCCGTGAGCACAGGCTAACAACTCATCACGGGTGTAACTGCTTTGGCCAATCATAAAATTTCCTCTTATTTATCGTTATTTTCAGTATGCGCATTTTGGCTTTTATGAGCATTAGGGGCGTAATTGAAAGATTTGTGCTCAGTTAGAAAGAATAAAGCCCGCAACAGCGGGCTTTAGCATTTTTCAACCAGCAAACTGCCGATGGAATAGCCTGCACCAAAGGAGCAAATCAGCCCTTTGTCACCTGCTTTTAAATCGTCTTGGTAACGGTGAAACGCAATCACTGAGCCTGATGAAGCCACGTTGGCAAACTCATCGAGAATAATGGGCGCCTCTAAACCTTCAGGTAGACGGCCCAAAAGTTTTTTTATCGCAAACATATTCATATTGAGGTTGGCTTGGTGCAGCCACATGCGTTTTAAATCGCTGGCCGCCAAGTGGTTTTTTGCCAATTGTTCTTCAATAAAATTGGTCACCAGCGGCAGTAATTCTTTGAAAACTTTTCGCCCTTCTTGCACAAAGAAAGGACGATCGTAAGGTAGGTCGCTAAAGCAATGGTCGGTGTAGCTGCCTTCGCAACGAATGTTATTGGAATACTGGGTAAATTGCTTGGTATCCAATATCTTGAAGGCTTGCGTACTGGTGCAGGTTTCGGCGCGCTCGATCACAATCGCAGTGGCACCGTCACCGAAAATAAAATGGCTGTCGCGCGATTTTAAGTTGACCTGAGGCGTAGCAAATTCAGGGTTCACCACCAAGGCGCACTTGGCGATGCCTGCTTTGACTGCCATGTAGGCGTTGATTAAACCAAAGGTAGCCGAGGAGCAAGCCACGGTCATGTCGTAGGCAAAACCCTGAATACCAAGGCGCTGTTGCACTTCAATGGCGGTGGCGGGGTAGGAGCGCTGAATGTTGGCGGTGCTTAAAATAACGAGGTCGATGTCTGCGGCGGTTTTGTTGGCTCGCGCCAGCGCTTCTTTGGCTGCGGCTACGCTCATGGTGACGGTTTCCAGCTCGTGGCCATTTTCGCTTGAAGCGTAGGGAAATACAGGCTTCATGCGCTCAATATCGAGCATGCCTTCTTTGTACATGGCGTAGCGCGATTTGATGCCTGAGGCTTTTTCAATAAAGTCGCTGCTGCTTAAAGGTAGGGCTTCGATGCGGCCTGCGTCGATGTCGGCGCGGTGCTCGTCGTTAAAGCGGGTAACGTAAGCGTTGTAGGCATCAACCAGCTCATCGTTGCTGACGCTAAAAGGAGGAATATAAAGACCAGTACCAGAAATGACGATGTCGGACATAACTTCAGCTCTTAGATTTTTGGGGCATTATCACTGGAAACCTGTTGCTCTTCCAACCTCTGCTATGCAGGAAGCTGGAAAAAGCCTGTTCCATTAGCGTTTAAGATTGGATAGATGCGCTTTGGCTTTGGGGTTGCGGCGCAACAACAACGCGGTGTTGCCTACTTGCTGTACCAGTTCGGCGGAGGATAAGCGCAACAGCTCATTGAGCACTTCAACTTTCACCTCGCGGTCGCCCACGCTGATTTTAATTTTAATCAGCTCGTGGTCGTCTAGTGCGCGATTTAATTCATCTAAAACCCCTTCGGTGATGCCGTTGCTGGCTACGGTCACAAGGGGGTGCAAGTCATGGCCAATGCCGCGCAGGGCTTTTTTTTGCTCGTTTGATAAGGACATAGAAGGTTTAAACTCGTGTTAATGCTAAGATTGGCGCTTTGTCATTAGGCAAAGCAATTTGCCGCTAGTATACCTTGAGAAGTCTCATTATGGCTCGTTCTAAAACCAGTGCCGATTGGCTAAAAGAACACGTTGAAGATATTTGGGTGCAAAAAGCCCAGCAGGACGGTTATCGCACGCGTGCCAGTTATAAGCTCATTGAGTTGGATGAAAAAGACCAGCTGATTAAACCTGGTTACATTGTTCTGGACCTAGGCGCCGCACCAGGTGGTTGGTCGCAAGTGGTCACGCGCAAACAAAAAGGCAACGGGCGGATTATTGCCTCGGATATTTTGCCCATGGATCCCATCGAAGACGTCACCTTTATACAGGGTGATTTTACGGAACAGGCGGTTTTTGATGCGATTATGTTGGCGGTAAATAATCGCCCTGTGGATCTTGTAATTTCGGATATGGCCCCCAATATGAGCGGGGTCGCTTCAATTGATCAGCCTAGCGCCATGTATCTGGTTGAGCTGGCGTTGGATATGGCGCGTCAGACTTTAAAGCCCAATGGCTTGTTTGTGGCCAAAGTGTTTCAGGGCGATGGTTTTGACGACTATGTGAAAGAGGTGAAGGCCTCCTTTGCGCAAGTGTTAATCCGCAAACCCAAGGCTTCTCGTCCGAGGTCTAGGGAAGTTTATATCGTAGGTAAAGGTTTCCGTGCTTAGCCAATACTTGCTAAGCTAAGCCAATTCAAGCGGCCATTAGGGCTGCTGTAGCGCATGAGGTAATGCCAACCATGGCAAAGAATTTCTTACTTTGGGCTGTGATTGCAGCCGTGTTAATGATGGTGTTCAACAATCTCCAAAACGCGGGTCAGGGCAAAGAGCTGTCCTACACCGAGTTTTTGAGCGCCGTTGAAAGCAATCAGGTCGAAAAAGTCACCATCTCTGGGCAAACCATCACAGGAACTTCGCAAGGTGGCGGCAAGTTTGAAACCATTTTGCCCGTGTACGACGACAAGCTGATGGACACGCTGCTCAACCACAATGTTCAGGTGCTGGGCGAGAAGCCTGAAAAACAAGGTTTCTTCACGCAGCTGTTGCTGGCCTCTTTACCCATTTTGATCATCATTGCAGTTTTTATGCTGTTTATGCGCCAAATGCAGGGCGGCGGCGGTGGTCGTGGTGGTCCTATGGCCTTTGGCAAAAGCAAGGCCAAGCTGCTTAGCGAAGATCAAATCAAAACCACCTTTGAAGACGTAGCAGGCTGTGATGAGGCCAAAGAAGACGTTAAAGAGCTGGTGGAGTTTTTACGCGACCCTGGTAAATACCAACGCCTAGGCGGCAAGATTCCTCGCGGTGTGTTGATGGTGGGTCAGCCAGGTACAGGTAAAACTTTGTTGGCTAAAGCCATTGCAGGCGAAGCGCGCGTGCCTTTTTTCTCCATTTCAGGCTCGGACTTCGTTGAAATGTTTGTCGGCGTGGGCGCATCGCGTGTGCGTGATATGTTCGAGCAAGCCAAGAAACAAGCGCCGTGCATTATTTTTATCGATGAAATCGACGCCGTTGGCCGCAGTCGTGGAGTAGGCATTGGCGGCGGAAACGACGAGCGCGAACAGACATTGAACCAGCTTCTGGTGGAGATGGACGGTTTTGAAGTGAACGATGGCGTCATCGTGATTGCCGCCACTAACCGCCCCGACGTATTAGACCCTGCCCTGCTGCGCCCTGGTCGTTTTGACCGTCAGGTGGTGGTGGGCTTGCCCGATATTCGTGGCCGCGAGCAGATTTTGAACGTGCACATGCGTAAAGTGCCTGTGGCTAAAGATGTGAATGCCTCGGTCATTGCGCGCGGCACGCCTGGCTTTTCGGGTGCCGATTTAGCCAATTTGGTCAACGAAGCCGCGCTCTTTGCTGCGCGCGTCAATCGCAACTTGGTCACTATGGAAGAGTTTGAAAAAGCCAAGGATAAAATCCTGATGGGCGCTGAACGCAAAACCATGGTGATGTCCGAGAAAGAAAAAACCAATACGGCTTACCACGAAGCAGGCCACGCCATTATTGGTCGTCTGATGCCAGAGCATGACCCTGTGTACAAGGTCTCTATTATTCCTCGTGGCCGTGCTTTGGGCGTGACCATGTTCCTGCCCGAAGAAGATCGCTATTCCATCAGTAAGCGCAATATTGAGAGCAATATCTGCTCGCTTTATGGCGGTCGTATTGCCGAGGAAATCACCCTAGGCGCAGAGGGCGTGACCACCGGCGCGTCCAACGATATAGAGCGTGCCACCAAATACGCGCGTAATGCCGTCACTAAGTGGGGCTTGTCTGAAAAGCTGGGCGCACAGCTTTACACGGAAGACGAGCAAAGTGGCTACTTAGGCTCGGCAGGTGGCCAACAGATGTCACACCTTTCCAATGAGACTGCTCAGTTGATTGACGCCGAAGTGCATGCCCTGTTGGACAGATGCTATCAGCGCGCCAAATCCATCTTGGAAGAAAATCGCGACAAGCTAGAGATGATGAAAGACGCTTTGATGGAATATGAAACCATCGATAGCGACCAAATCGACGACATCATGGCGGGGAAAAAACCACGCCCACCTAAGGCTTGGGGCGATAGCTCTGGCTCGGATACAGGTTCTTCCCCCGATGCCCCCGATGCCCCTATTGAAAGCCGCGATATGGCGAAAGACAGCGACGCCCAAGGGAACCCTGTTAGCGGCGAAAGCTAACAGAACGGTAATGACGCGGCGAACGATAGTCCGCGTCATAAAGTTGAACATTAAGCTAAAGCGGCGTTACGCCGCTTTTTTATTTAAGGCTCGGTATGAAATTGCAGTGTGGCTCACGCAGCTTGGATTTAAGCGAAGTGCGAGTGATGGGGATTTTAAACGCCACGCCCGATTCCTTTTCGGATGGCGGCGCGTTTGCTAGCTTAGACGCAGCGCTTTTTCAGGCGGAAAAAATGCTGAAAGAGGGTGCGGATATCATTGATGTTGGTGGCGAATCCACACGCCCAGGCGCACAAGCGGTCGGCGAGCAAGAGGAATTGGCGCGAGTACTACCTGTTGTGGAAGCCATCGCGGCACGCTTAGATGTTTGTATCTCTGTGGATACCAGTTGCGCGCAAGTGATGAGAGAGGTCGCCCGCGCAGGGGCGCACCTGCTCAATGATGTGCGTTCGTTTACACGAGAGGGTGCGCTGGAGGCGGCCGTGGCGGCGAGGCTGCCTGTGTGTGTGATGCACATGAATGGCGAGCCACGGGTGATGCAACAATCCCCTCACTATGACTTGCCTGTTGAAGAGGCGGTGCTAGCGCAGTTGCAGGCCAGTGTCGAGCGCTGCGTAAAAGCGGGTATTGCTCGCGAGCAAATTCTGGTCGATCCAGGCTTTGGTTTTGGCAAAAATACGCAGCACGACTACCGCCTCTTAAATCACCTTGAGCGTTTACAAGATTTACAGCGGCCCGTGCTGACGGGCTTATCGCGCAAGCGTATGATTGGCGCGGCAACGGGGCAGACTCAGGCCTCAAATAGAATAATAGGCAGTGCGGCGGCGGCGGTTTTGTGTGCACAAAAAGGCAGTAACATTGTGCGCGTGCACGATGTTAAAGAAACCGTTCAAGCCTTGGCTGTGTTTAAAGCAATGAAGAAGGAAGGCTATGTCTAGAAAGTATTTTGGCACCGATGGTGTGCGCGGCCATGTTGGCACTTATCCCATTACCCCTGAATTTGTGATGAAGCTGGGCTGGGCGGCGGGAAAGGTCTTCGCCAAAGAAGGCAAGTCTAAAATACTCATCGGCAAAGACACGCGCATCTCTGGCTATATGTTTGAATCGGCACTGGAGTCTGGTTTGATTGCCGCAGGCGTGGATGTCAGCTTGCTTGGCCCTATTCCCACCCCAGGTATTGCCTATCTTACGCGCACCTTCCGTGCACAGGCAGGGATCGTGATCAGCGCTTC
>JBDKHD010000014.1:0-3781 GCA_039797885.1 Pseudomonadota bacterium | reverse complement strand
TAAAGCGATTTAAAAACTAGACAAGCGTTGGTGCCACCAAAGCCGAAGCTGTTAGACATGACAGTGTGCAGCTTGGCCTCGCGGTTTTCACGCACAATAGGGAAGTTTTTTGCACCTTCATCCAGCTCACTGATGTTGGCGCTGCCCGTGATAAAGCCGTGTTTTTGCATAAGCAGGCAATAGATGGCTTCTTGCACTCCTGTTGCACCTAAGGAGTGGCCAGTCAGTGCTTTGGTAGAGCTTAAGGGTGGAATATCGCTGCCAAAAGCTTGGGCTACCGCGCCAAGCTCGGTGATATCGCCTGCGGGAGTGCTGGTGCCGTGGGTGTTGAGGTAATCCACTTTGGGGTTGCCCGCCATCGCTAAGGCATCTTGCATGCAGCGGATAGCACCCTCACCTGAGGGGGCAACCATGTCGGCACCGTCCGAGGTGGCGGCATAGCCAACTAGTTCAGCGTAAATTTTGGCACCGCGTTTTACAGCGTGTTCGTATTCTTCTAACACCAACATGCCGCCACCGCCTGCAATCACAAAGCCATCGCGGTGGGCGTCATAGGGACGAGAAGCGGATTCGGGGCTGTCGTTGTATTGGGTGGACAGCGCGCCCATGGCGTCAAACTGCATGGTCATGGACCAATGTTCTTCTTCACCGCCACCTGCAAAAACAATGTCTTGCTTACCCCATTGAATCAGCTCCATGGCGTTGCCGATGCAGTGCGAGCTGGTTGCGCAGGCGGAGGTGATGGAGTAGTTCACGCCTTTGATGGCAAAGGGGGTGGCCAAGTTGGCGGACACGCTGCTGGCCATGGTACGAGTGACGCGATAGGGGCCCACTTTTCGCACGCCTTTTTCACGCAGGGTATCGGTGGCGTCGATGAGTTCGCTGGAGGCTACACCGCCTGAGCCTGCAATTAGGCCAGTGCGAGGGTGGCTGATGTGTTCAGGTGCAAGCCCTGCATCAGCGATGGCTTCTTTTAAAGAAAGGTAAGCGTAAGCCGCACCGTCGGCCATAAAGCGCTTTAGTTTGCGGTCGATAAGCTCGTCGAGATTGATTTGCGGAGTGCCTGATACTTGGCTGCGCAGCCCCATTTCAGCGTATTTTGGGTTGGCACGAATACCCGATTTTTGCACTTTAAGCGAAGCGAAGACTTCGTCCTTGTTGTTTCCTAAGCAGCTGACAATTCCTAAACCCGTAACGACGACACGACGCATAATCCACACTCTAAAGAAAAATTAAGGGCATTCTACTAAGAAGCAGCCAGACTAAGAAGCCTTAGCCAGTGTTTCTAATTTGGGCAACACTATATAGTAGTGCGCGAAAAGGGTTAAAGAAAAATATTGTTAACCTAAGGTTTTTAATCATCGGTTGTTTGGGTTTATTTATGAATTTTTCTCAGAGTATTCGCTGGCAAAAAGCTCAGCAGTTGTTATTAGAGAATGCTTTGGATGTGGCTACTATGGCGGCCTGCTTGGGGCAAGAGGAAGAAAAGCTGGAGGCGATGATCGGCGCGTCCCCTCGCAAGGCCATTTCCGATGCCTTGGCCTTGCAGATGGAGCAAACCTTCTCTAAACCGCAAGGCTGGCTGAGCCAAAGCGCAGGCGGTGAGCAAGAGTACGATTTGTTGGGTGCGTAAAAATAACAAAGGCGGTGATATGCAAGGCAATGCATGGTTAAAAAACGGACAGCAAGCACAGTGGCAACAGCTAAAAACAGACTCCGTTTGGGACGTGGTGGTGATCGGTGGTGGCATCACGGGCGCAGGTCTTGCGCGTGAAGCGGCTCGCCGTGGCCTAAAAGTGTTGCTGGTGGAGCGTCAAGACTTTGCTTGGGGCACATCCAGCCGTTCTTCCAAAATGGTGCATGGCGGTTTGCGTTATATGGCGCAAGGCGATATCCAAACCACGCGCCACTCGGTGCAAGAGCGAGAGCGTTTATTAAAAGAAGCACCAGGACTGGTGGACTTAATGCACTATGCCATGCCGCATTATCGCAAACAGTTTCCGCCTGCGTTTTTATTTAATGCTTTACTTTTTTTGTATGATTTGTTTGCGCACAAAAACTATCGAAAGTACTTCAGCGCACGCAGATATTTAGAAAAATCCCCGTTTTTACGCGCACAAAATCTGGTTGGTGTAAGCCAATTTGCCGATGCGGTAACAGACGACTCGCGTTTGGTTATGCGCGTATTGCATGAGGCTCAAAACGATGGCGCTTGCTGTTTAAATTATGTCTCGGCGCAGGAGCTTATTAAAAAAGATGAAAGCGTTGTGGGCTTAGTGCTACGCAATGAATTAACTCATGAAACGACTGCGGTTTTTGCTGATGCGGTCATTAACGCAACGGGAGCTTGGGCAGATCAGTTACGCGCTCAGGTCGGAGGTGAAAAGAAAATCCGTCCTGCGCGCGGTAGTCATTTTATTATTCCCGCAGAACTACTGCCTGTTCAAGAATCTTTTACTTTGCTGCACCCAAAAGATAGTCGGCCGATATTTATCTACCCCTGGCTAAATCGAACAGTGATTGGTACGACCGATTTGGATAACGGCGGCATTGATAATAATGAAGCACGCATGAGTCAAGTAGAGCTGAATTATTTGCTGGAATTGCTGGCGTATTATTTTCCAAAGCTGGCTTTGGATAAATCGAAAATACTGGCAAGTTTTGCAGGTGTGCGCCCCTTAATTGCCAGTGGTGCGCGTAATCCATCAAAAGAAAAACGCAATCACAGTATTTGGCAAGAGCAGGGGCTGATCAGTGTCAGTGGCGGTAAGCTTACGACCTTTAGGTTGATCGCTTTGGATGTGTTGGCTGTTGCACAAAATCGGCTAAAAAATTGGCCAAAAAATCGGCATTTTGACCAGCAAATTTTTAAACCAGTTACCGATATTCCTGCGGTTTTGGCGCAGATTCCTGCTGCAACACAACGACGTTTACTCGGGTATTACGGTACGAATTTGCCTGATCTTCTGGCCAAGGCGCAAGAAGGGGAGCTGAGTTTTATTGCCGATACACCTTTTCTCTGGTGTGAGCTGCGTTATAGTGCGGCTTACGAAGCCGTGCAACATTTGGACGATTTGCTGTTGCGCCGCACCCGCTTAGGTTTGATATTAACAGCAGGCGGCGAGGCTCTAAGGGAGAAAATTCAGCCAATATGTATGCAGGAATTAGCTTGGAGTGTGGAGCAATTTCAAAAAGAGTGGCTGCGCTATCAAGGTATTGTGCAGCAGTATTATTCGGCTTAGGCCATTTGCGTTAAAAAGCTCTGCGCTTTTTTCAGAGCATCTAAATACAATTCCTCGACCTTGTCGGGGAAAATGCCGACTTTTTCTAACGCATTCCAGTTGATGTGTTGCCAATCGCCTTTTTCCATGGCGGTGGCGATGTGCAATAAAATGCCGTAGTCCCCTTGTTTTTTCGTTAATGCCAGGGTGAGCGTTTCAGGAAGGCGCAATTCTTTGCAAATTTCTTCTAGTGGAATATCCAAAAAACCAGGTAGTAAAGAAAACAAGCCTACTGTAAAGGCCATTTCTTTATCGAGCTTGGGCCACAAGGACACGAGATTTTGACACAGTAATGCCCGTACCAGTGCATGTTCACGCAGAACTTGCGGCTTGGTATTAAGTTTTCCTAGCGCAATAATGTTGACCCAAGTTTTAAGCTGATTTAAGCCTAAAAATAACACGGCTTGTTGAATGGAGGCCACCTCGCGAGTCATGCCAAATGCCGCTGAATTGACCACCTTTAAAATCTTAAAACACAGCTGCGGATCGGATTTTAAGAC
>JBDKHD010000013.1:0-7921 GCA_039797885.1 Pseudomonadota bacterium | reverse complement strand
CGTGTTGTATTGGTTTTGTTGCAGCTGATCTTCGTATTTTCCTGAAAATTGCAGTGCGGTAATCGCGCCCTGCACACCCGTTTCGCCAATCAGCATGCCTTTGCTGGTAACAGCCACATCCAGCCCTGATCCTGATGCCGCATTGTACATGTAACTCATGCTGACGTTGTCTGGGATAAGGGTTAAGTAGGGCGAATTCTGGCCATTTTCTTTTATGCTGCCACTAAAATAGATATACCACGCAAAGCTTTCCGACTGACTGCTGTCTTGAAAGGTGAGTTGTAGGTTACTGTAGCTTGATAAAATATCGCCTGTAGCAAAATCAATTTTCAATGTGCCATCGTAACTTTGAGCTTTAAAGCCGTGATTATCTTCACCAATAACGGCGGCTGGAGTGAACATGAGTTCACCGCTGGTAGGGAGAATTGTCACAGGCGTTGGTGTGGCTTCTACCCAATAAATATTTTTTGAAAAACTTTGTACGGTTGTATTTTGGCTGCTGGAGCTTTTAATTTGATCGGGAGCGCTGGATGTGTATTCCCATAGGCCCCAGTGCGCCTCTCCAGTTAAATTTGGCAGGACATCGGCTATGTCCATCGGGCCATTGTTGGCGTCGGTGATGGCCGTGGACGTGCCTGAAAAACGGTACAGTTGTTCACCCGTTGCACCACGGCGATTGTCTTCTTTAAATATGTAGTCGTTGTTGTCGCCCGTAAAAATTAAGCCATCGGACGTGCTGTCCAGGGTGGAAACGAGAGCGACGCGATTGCCCGCATTTTGCAGTGCTTGCGAGTAAGTGGCTTGCTCGGTGGCGCTTAATCTCGGGTCGCCTGTAGGTGTTGGGTTTGTAGGAACGACGGGGTCAGGATTGGGGTTAGGATTGGGGTTAGGCTGCGGAGCAGGATGGGTCGGCTCTTTCGTTTTTTCTAAGGTTCTTTCTAATAGCTCGGTATCCATCTGCTCTAGGGGCGATAAAATCGGTGCATCCGTAGGCGCATTGGCGTTGCCTGCTTGGTTTTCTGCCCCACTGTTGGGCACGGTCGCGCTGTCTGTTGTGTCTTGGCTGGAATTACTGCCTTGTTCTGAACTGGCTGAGCCGTTATGAGGCGCATCCTCAAGACTGGCGGGGGCTTGCAGCAGGCCAGTAAAACCTGTGGGGCTGAGTACGCCAAACTGATAGTTGCTGTCTAGGCCAAGATCGTAGCCTGTGCCATCGGCGGTGGTGAGGCGAATGCCGCCTTGCCACACACCTGCGATCAAATTGCCACCTTCAAGTAATACCGAATAAAGCGTGCCACGAATACCAATGCTGGCTGCGGGCGTGTTGATTTTGTAGGCCTCAGGCGTTCCCTTGCCGATGCTGCCCGTCAGCGAGCGAAAACCGCCTTCAACTAGCTGCATCAGTACTTTGCTGTCCTGGCCTTGGGCTTTGGCCAAAGTGTATTGCTGGATATTTAGCTGGCTGTTTTCTTTTAGCGCTAAAAGGCCATTGTCGATAAAGCGGATCTGCACGCGGCCATTGGCGGCGGTGAGTATGGTGTCTTGCTCAAAGACTTCAGAGCGGCGTGAAAGTACGCGCTCAACACCTTGGGCGTTTTTAGCGGTAACTTGGCCTGCGGCCATAATGACCGTTCCTGCAACACCCACCTGTGCCAAAGCCGCGCTTAGGCTTAGGGTTAGGCTTAAAATTGTGGCGGTAAATACAGAAATAAAATGCTTCATTTTGCCCTCCTAAAATGCCCAAGTAAGGCCAGTTTCAGCCAAGGTGCGCGAGTATTGATACAGCTTAACCGTGCTGTCATTTTCGCTTTGGCTAACTTGCGCATACAGGCTGAACTGAGAATTTAAATGCTGACGATAGCCCAACAACAGCAGGCCAAAGTTGTCTTCACGTTTGGAGAATAACGCCATTTTTTCTTGATATTGGCTGCTTTGCCATAGCAGCTGCGTGTAAATATCGCCAAAGCCCCAGCGATATTGCGCCTGAAGGCTCGCACCTAGGCCATCACGCATGTAAATGGCACTGCGGTGGGCTTTAAAATCTTGGCCGTAATTGACGGAAATCTGGCCATTTAACGCGCCAAAATTAAAACTGCTGCCGCTTTCGATTTGTGGGCGAAGCTTGTCGGTATCGTTATTTATTTTGTTGTCCAGGCGCAGCAAGTTTAAGCGGGCAAAAGGCTGAAATTGGGGCGATATTTGCCAAAACACATCACCACTGAGGCTTAGGTCTTGCTGATACTCTTCGCCGCCTAACAGGTATTGAGTTAAGTTTAGGCTGGGGCGCAGTTGCCATGCGCCAAACAGATGCCGAGAGCCGATTTGTGCGCCCGCACCGCTTAGGCTGTAGTCGTTATCTTCGCTGACCCAGCGATGATTAAAATAAGCCAGCACATCCCAGCTGCTTAAGCGCGAGAGCGGGCGGCTGTGGCTGCTTATGGCGCGCAGCTGCATAAAGGGGCTGTCTTGGCGGCGCTGTGCTGGGCTGAGCGTGGCGTAAAACAGGCCATCGAACAGCGCGATTTTTTGAGCATCGGTGGCACTGTTGAAATTGCTGTCATAGCCCGCTGCCAAGGTAAGACTCGTTTGCGTGCGACTTTGTAAGGCTTGGCGCTTGGCGGCAATGGCATCTAAAAATCGTTGGATGTTAGCTTGCACGTTGGCGGGCGGGTTGCTGGCGAGGATGCGTTCAAACTCTTTTTCGGCTTGCTCTAAATTGTCTAAATAGAAATAACTGCGCGCCAATTCAAGGCGATAACGCTGCACCTGAGGGTGGCTGGCCGAAAGTCGTTCAAAACTGAAAAGCGCGGGTTCAAATTTGCCTATTTGCAGCGCACTAAAACCGTAAAGAAAATCAAATTGGCTATCACCTTCAAGCTCGGCACTGTGTTCTTGCGCCAAGTTGAAGGCGTCTTCGTAGCGGTGTTGCTCAACCAGCGTGGATAATTCCGAGATGATGCTGCGGTTATCTGCCCAAGTGTGGCTGCTTAGAAATAAAACCAAGCTGAATAAAATGTATTTTTTCACGCGCTAAGCCCTTCTAGAAAAATGAAAGCTGACCTGCGTCAATTTTAGCAAGGATAGGGTTTATCACCTAGGTGGTAGTTGATGTATATCAAGCCAAGATTCGACAGATGGGCTACTTTGTTCTTGTTGAAAATGTAACACGATGAGGTGCTTTATGTTTATGGACGAAGTGGTTTTTGCAGGTGTGGCCATAGTAGGTTTGTGTGTGGTTTTTATGGCAGGATTTGTATTGGCCATTAAAAATGACATAAAAAAACGCGGCACAGGTGAGCCGCAATAACTCAGTGAAGCGCTTGCTTCCAAGCTTGTAGTTTTTCTGCGCGCGCTTTCTCCAGCGCGCTTTTTATTGCTGCGCCTTGGTGGCCTTGCGCCATCATATCTTGCGCGCGAATACTTTGAGCCTGCACCAAAGCCTCACGCAAAAAATCCGCCTGCGGGTACGCACTGTTTTCAAAACCCAAGCGCCCTTTGGCATCGGCGCAGGCTACTTGTAAAAACTCCTCAAAACGCTCGGGCTTGCGCCACACATCGAGGCGATTAAAGAGCGTAATAACAGTACTGGGTTTTAATTCCAACGCACGATGCACATGAGTGTGAAGTTCGGCACAGAGCAAGGCCAATTCCGCACATTCATTGGGTGCTTTTAAACGCTCATGCAAGGTTTTTAAGGGCGCAAGGCCGCGCGCTTCGTGCGCAATATGCTTTGGCCATTCCTTTTCGGGTGTCAGTGCTTTACCAAGGTCGTGCGTCAGTGCCGCCCAGCGTACTGCAAGAGAAGCATTCATAAGATGGGCGGCATTTAAACTCATTAAAGCGTGTACGCCGCAGTCTATTTCGGGGTGAAAATCCGCGCGCTGCGGCACACCAAAAAGCGCATCAATTTCTGTGAACCAAACTTTTAAGGCGCCGCAATCGCGTAGCACTTGAAAATAAGTGGTCGGATTTTTTTCCAGCAGGGCACGCTGAGTTTCTTGCCACACTCTTTCAGCCACTAAATGCTGTAGCTCGCCATTGATAACCATGCGTTGCATGAGTTCGAGAGTTTCTGGGGCAATGGTAAAACCCAAAGGCGCAAAACGTGCAGCAAAGCGCGCAACGCGCAGCACGCGCAGCGGATCTTCGCCAAATGCGGGCGAAACGTGGCGCAGTATTTTATTTTTTAAATCTTGTTGTCCTTGGTAGGGGTCAATGATTTGGCCCTTTTCATCTTGCGCCATGGCGTTGATGGTTAAATCACGGCGCAATAAATCTTCTTCAAGGGTGACGTTTTTGTCAAAACTGCACACAAAGCCTTGATAGCCCACACCGCTTTTTCTTTCGGTGCGCGCTAGGGCGTATTCTTCGTGGGTTTTTGGGTGCAAAAAAACAGGGAAATCGGCGCCTACTTGCGCGTAGCCTTGCTGCCGCATTTGCTCTGGTGTGCTGCCCACCACCACCCAATCTCGATCTTTATAGGGTAGGTTTAAAAGGGAGTCACGAACGGCGCCGCCAACCAAATAAATTTGCATGTTTTTTCCTAAAAATACTAAAACGTCATCATAACGGGATTTATTTTTTTAGGGGAATAAAAAAGCCAGCGCAAGGCTGGCTTTAGGCTAATAACAGGCTGCTTAGAAGTTTAAGCCCATCTCCAAGGCAACGCCTGCTTCTTTTTCCCATTTATCTGGATTGGTCACAGCGGCAAGGTCGAGGTGCAGGGTATCAAAGGGTGAAATACCAAAGCCTGCCGATACGCTGTCTAAGCCACTTGCGGCTAAGTTGGTGCGATAGCCACCGCGCAGTTGGAACCAGCCCCACAAGTCCAATTCCGCACCTAACGAAGCGTATTGCGTAGCGGATTCGTAAGCGAGCGAGTCGTTTTTAAGCAGGTCTAAATCGAAAGCGACGTTCAGGTATTTGCTTAAATACGCAATACCGCCGCGCACTTGCGGGCTTAAGCTGACTTTGCCGCCGTCTAGGGTGTAAGGCACACCATTGGGCACGCCGTTGCTGTCAGTGGGAATGACGGTAATATCCACATAGTTGTATTCACCGCCTAATAGGTTTTTCACGACTGTGCCGACCATCCAGTTGCCGTCTTCACCGAAGCGATAAGAGGCACCGACATCCAAGTTAAAGGCGGAATAATCTTTGCGTGATTCGTCGATAACATCGCTGTCTACATCCTCAAAATTATCCAGCTCGTTACCGTAATGAGCGGTAAAGATTTTTTGAATTTTTGGGGTAATACCAAAGGCGATTTTTTGCTCGGCAATTTCAAATTCGCGCGAGAAAGACAGGCCAATATCGGTGACACCGACAGCCACCACTTCGGCAGTGGAACTCAGCTCGGGCGAGGAGGCGGCGTCGGTAAACTCACCGTTTTGAATAATGCTTTTGTAGCCAAGAGCGTGGTTACTATTGTCTTTGTAACCAAGAGCGGGAACCTCTGCTGAATTGTGGCCTTTTAATGTATTGGCGCTGGCTTTTACATCATTTTTGGCTTTAGTAAAGTCTATTTTTGCGGCGTTAACTGCTGCTGGGTCGTTAAAATCTGTGGTATTGATTTGTTCTTCTAGGGTATCAAGTGAAGTATTAATAGTGCCAGTGGCCGTTTCTGCCGCTGTAACAAAGCCATTGGCGGCAGGAACGTACGCATCAAGCAAATCTAAGTCATTGTTCGCTAATTTAATTTTAGCGGAAAAATTGACCGTACCCGTGGCCGATACCGCTACAGCAAAAGTTTTGCTCGGTACGGCTACGACACCTGCCACACCCAGTCGGCCAGAGAGTGGATTGTCGGAAACTTTACGCAAAGAGGCTGTTAGCTCCTGCACAGTGTTATTGATATCGCCAAAGTTGCCCTGTACCGCAGCGGTGCTCTTTTGGATTGCTTGAGTGCCTGCTTTTAATTTTCCTAGCGCGTTTAATAAGTCATCTTTACTTTGTAACGAGTTGACGTCTATGTTGATATTTTCAAGGGTTTTAATGTTCTGCAATAAATCATCAACGTTTTGCTGCAAAGACTTTGTGCCTGTGGCTGGGTCGCCATCGGTCGCGTATTTTTCAAAGTCGGGGAAAATATCGTCGTTAATGTGCTGGGCTTCGTCGATTACGCTTTTTTCATCGGTCAGGCTTAAGCCAATTTGGGGGAAAAGAAAAGAAAAGTCGTCGTTTTCATTGGCCTGAGAAAGCAGCGATGGGTTGTAGGCAGGGGCGTGAGCGCGTTTGGCGCTGGCAACGCCAGTGTTGCCCATAGCCAAACCGCGCGCGTCCATCGGCATAAAGGGCGCAGCGTAAACGGATTGAGCGGAAATCGTGGTGATGGCGAGCGCCAATAAGGAATGCTTAAACATAAAAATCCCCTAGGATTGGTAAGAAAGTTGAGTGCAAGTGTAGTGTCTTATTTGGGTTGTGCTTTATAGCGCAACGCAAAGTTTTAAAAAAGTTCTTAAAGTCATAAAAATATTTCTTTCAGGCTAAAAGAATCCTAGGGCTTGCCGATAGTTTGGCTATCACGCCACTTATTCGAAGGAGCACTCTATGGCCAAGATTCTGACTTTCTCTGCGCTGGGTATGGTCGCCGCCGCTTTATTGGCTGGCTGCGGCAGCATGCAGAAAAACGACAACGTAAGCGAAGCCCCTGAAAATTATCTTCAGCCTGTCGAGCAAGAGATCGACCCCGTTGCCCCTATGACCATTCGCGTGATGGGCTACGGCGCGCCCGATACCACCAGCAAAAATCGCAGCGATGCGCAGCGGCGCCTGCTGGCGATTCGCGCCTCCAAGATGGACGCCTACCGCGCCATGGCTTAGCGCGTGTACGGTATGTCGGTGCAAGGGGGGACGACTGTGCGCGATATGGTGGTGCAAAACGATAACTTCCGCTCTTACATCGAAACCTTTATGCACGGCGCGCGCGTGGTGACCGCCGATGTAATGGCCGACGGTACGGTGGAAACCGTGTTGGAAATGGTGGTAGACCAAGGCTTTCGTAATTGCTTGCAAATTGCCGACCAGCAGCGCTTTAACGTTGATTGCCGTGCAGGTGTAGCTCGCGCCAGTAATCTCAGTAGTAGCCAGCGTCAGCGCGTGCAAAGCGAAGCCAGTATGCCTGAGTCCAGCTTCTATTTTATTCAATAGGAGGCCGCTATGCGTGCATTCTTTGTGATGATGCTGTGCTGGGTGGTGCCTGCCTTGGCTTTGGAAGTTGAGGTGACGGGCACAGCGCCTGTGGATGGGGCGATGAGCTATGTGCGCGAGCAGGCGATGAAAGATGCCTTGCAGCAGGCGAGCTTGCGCGCAGGGGTGCAGATCAATAGCACGGCGCTGATGAGCCAAGGGCACATGGAAAAAGACGAGGTCGAGCTTAAAACCTCGGCGCATGTGCGCAACGTGCAAGTGCTGGAAGAAAACCAGCAAGATGGCCTCTACAGCGTCACCATTCGCGCCGAAGTCGGCGCATTGCGTATGTGCCCTGCCAGTAAACAGCAGTATCGTAAGGCCGTGGCGGTGGCAGGCTTTGCCTTGGCCAAACCCATGCAGGCCAGCCTTGGGCATTTGCAAAATATTGAGCAAGATTTGCCGCGTTTGCTGGTGGATAGCCTTAATAACACTGGGCGCGTGCATGCGCTCGATGCCAGCCGTATGAGCCTGTTTCAAGAGCCGCGCCAAGCGCCATCGGTCGAAACGGCGCAGCAGCGCCTGACCACTTCGGTCGCCTTAGCCACAGAGCTGGGCGCGCAGTATGTGATATCTGGCGTGGTGCGGGATTTATCCGAAGCCAAACCTACAGGTAAATGGAATGCGTGGCGGGAAAAGCTGGGGCTTGCGCCTACCAGTCGCCCAAGGCAGTTTGTGCTGGATGTGTTTATCCACGATGGCTTAAGCGGGGCGATGTTGTTTCAGCACAGTT
>JBDKHD010000012.1:0-2914 GCA_039797885.1 Pseudomonadota bacterium | reverse complement strand
GCCAATAGCCGTTAACATCGGTTGAGGCAAGAGGCTGCGGCGCTAAACCATCTAAATTGGCACGAAATGCCTGAAGCCATTGCAACGTACCTTCAGGCTCTGGACTTAAACGCACCACATCGACCAAACCTTTCATGCTGGGCAAATCATTTATCAAGTTATAGCGATGGCCTGATTGAGTTTGAATGCCGTTAATAACGAAAATTTGCGTGCCATCTTGGCTTGTTACAATGCGGCCTTTAGGGTCGTTGATGCAGGCCAAACGGCAATCGTCTTTTTGGCGATTTTCGTTGCGCGCAGTAAAGCAACGCGCCGACCAAGCCAAGGGCATATGACCAAAAGCAAAGACCTCCACTTCAAATAAATCGCGCACATCGGCAAGCGTGCTTTGCTCTAATAATTCATTTAGCCATTCGTGCGATAACTCTACTGGCATCACCCAACGCTTCATGCCTTTTTTAGCAAACAATTTCAACGTGTGTTGGTTGTAGCAGTTAATGGCCGAGCCAATCACAAAGGGTAAGTTTTTTTCTTGCGCCAATTGCACGGCGCCAATGTCATTGGCCTCGATCATAAATTCGCCGTTATCAACATAGCGCGACATCTCGCGCACTAATGCGGGCGCTTCCAACAGCACCATTGTTGATAAGCACACCTGCTTGCCCGCTTCGCGCAGCTCGTGCGCAATTTTCATGTAGTCTTCGAGTTTTAATTCTTGGCGTTTTGAGCATACGGTTTCACCCATATAAACAATATCAACTGGCGAGTCGGCTACGTCACGATAAAAACTTTCGACTTTGTCTTTTGGCCAATAATACTGAATAGCACCCAAGGAAAATTTCATAATTATTTCCACTTACGATGATAAGCACCCAAGGTCGTTTGGCTGCCTTCGGATAATGAACTGAGTATGCGATTCCAATCGTCTTGCACGGTAAATCCTGTGGGGTTTTCCAATACTTTGTCGATGGCAGCACGCCACACTTTGGTAATACTGGAAACGTAAGCGGGGCTGCGCTGACGGCCTTCAATTTTAAGCGACACAATGCCTTCTTGATAAAGCTCAGGCAGTAATTCTAGGGTGTTTAAACTGGTAGGTTCTTCCAACGCGTGATAGAGATCGTCACCAACATGAAAACGGCCTTTGCACAAGGTGGGATAGCCTGCGTTTTCGTCTTTTTCAAAACGGTCGATCATTACGCCATTTAATCGCGATTCCAATACGCCGTTTTCTTTTTCATCCCAGCGCACATAGGCCGCAGGTGAACAAGCACCTGCGGTATTGGGCGACTCGCCGGTCATATAAGAACTTAAATAGCAGCGCCCCTCGGCCATAATGCACAGGCTACCAAAGGCAAAAACTTCCAGCGGCATGTCGCACATGCGCGCCAAAGCTTTTACCTGCACCATAGAAAGCACACGCGGCAACACCACGCGCGACACGCCAAATTGGCGATAAAAATCAATGGCCGCAGGATTGGTGGAGCTGGCCTGTACCGACAAGTGTTTTTCAATATGAGGGTAGCGATCTTGCGCGTAAGCCAGTAAAGAAATATCGGCCAAAATCAGCACGTCGGCACCGGCACGCACTGCGGTATCCACCGCACGTTGCCAGCGCTCCCAGCCTTCAGGATGAGCGAAAGTATTGATGGCCACATGCAGTTTCTTGCCTGCTTTGTGAGTGTATTTTACGGCGTCTTCGAGGCCGCCTTCACCGAGGTTTAAACCCGCAAAATGGCGCGCATTGGTATCGTCTTTTAAGCCGACATATACAGCATCGGCACCGTTGTCTATGGCTGCTTTCAGGGCAGGCAAACTTCCTGCGGGGCACAAGAGTTCCATATGATTTCGCTTATTTTAAAAAGAACCCATGCTATAAAAACTTCTGCGCCCTGCCTAAGCCCTGTAGGGGGTAGGTAGCTTCTACCACCTTTTAGGCTTTGTCAGTAGAAAATACCCGTTTTACTCTTTACGCTCCTTAAAGTGGGTGAGCATTATGACCGTACTAGCCTTATTAGAAGCGCGTTTAAACCGCGTATTGCCAGAACTTCCTGCCAAAATAACTCGTCATACTCCCACACCCATCATGACGGCCTTTTTAAATACAGCGGTAAATCATTTACTGCAAAAAGAAAGACACCGTGGCGATTTGGATTTTTTAAAAGGCCAAATTGCCGCCGTGGAAATTACCGATTTAAATTTTAAATTCAGTATGACCTTGATAAACCGCCGCATTCAAATTAGCATCCCTGCGCAAACGGCCGATGCCACTTTAAAAAGCGATCAAGCCTCCATGCTGCAAATCCTACACGGTGAAGTAGACCCAGATACGCTGTTTTTTCGCCGTAAATTGCTCATTACGGGCGATACGGAACTTGGGCTTTATATCAAAAACCTCATCGACACCATCGACCTCACTCAGCGCATCCCTGCGCCTTTGATGAAGTTCCTAACCAAAATTCACCAGCAGACCGCCTAGCCCCAGTACCGCCTTGCCGCTTTTGCCGCTGTTTTGGCTGTGCGGCTACCTTTGCTGCTTAAACAACGCTTGCTGTGCCTTGCAGTGGGTATCACCTTCCGAAACACGCCGTGAATACATCCTTGTAGGCTCCCATTTGCCATCCATGGCAAATGAGGGTTTCTTCAGGTGATCCCCACTGCGCACGCAAGCTTGTGCAGTCAGCAAATTTCGCCCAAGCGTGGAAGGCTCAGCAGCCGCTTCAGCTTACTCCGCGTGCAAAGCCGCAACGAGCAAGGCGTTTCGGTGCACAAAGAGCAGACCTTCTGTTGCCATGGCCGCTTCTTGTTCCCGACAAGCGCGGCATTCACCCCGTCCTGGGGATCGATGGCAACAGAGAGCGTACAAGGATGTATTCACAGCGTGTCTGCGGATTGTGTACCGAAAGGTAGCCGC
>JBDKHD010000011.1:0-7246 GCA_039797885.1 Pseudomonadota bacterium | reverse complement strand
GGTCCAAGATTCCATACTCTCACCCTTGAGCGCAGCAAAAACGGTGAAACTTTGCGCCAAATCGCCGCCACTGATAAAGCATTTACGCCCGTTTAGCAGGTAGCCGCCTGCCGTGGGAGTGGCCACAAGCCCAGGGCGATACAAAGACGCCCCCAAGCTGTCTTCAACATCCGAGCCTGCCTGCGGCTCGGTGATGGCAAAAGCGGCCAAATGAATATTGCCGTGCAAGTTATCCTGATAAATGCGGCGCAGCGGCCCCAAAATTTGCGACAGTTGCCCGCTTAAGATCAGCGGCATACAGCCCAGATGGTGCGCACTGAGCAGCAGCATCAGCCCGCCACAGACGCGGCTAAATTCCTCCACCACCAGCGCGCAGCTCCAAATCAGCGGGTGTGGCAAAGCGCGATAGGGCAAGCTGCCCAGCGGCCAAGGCAAAAAATAGCTCAACCAACCTTCTTGCCCTGCGCGCTTAAGCACAGCCTCGACCTTGGGGTGCATTTCTCCTGCGGGCAGATGCTCGGCCAAATCCAGCTCGGCCGCCACAGGAGCCAAATGCTGCTGCGCAAAAGCGCGCGCTTTGCGCCTAAGTTGCGCCAAGCCTTTTGGTAAACGCTTAGTATCGCTGTGCCATAAGTCGTCTAAAGTGCTGTCGGTAAGCAGGCGGCTGATGAGGGGCAAATGCTGAAATTGCGCCTGAGGTGCTAGGGCATGGCTAAGTGGTAGGTGTCCTTCCAGATGGGTTTTCATGCTTGCTCCTTTACGTTGCTAAGGCTTGCAACACCAGCGGGATATCAAGCAAACCTCCGCTTAGGACGCGCAAGGTGTTTTGTTCTCTAAATACTTTTTCAACGCCAATATCACGCATGTAACCCACTCCGCCGTGGGCTTGCATGGCATCGCTGGCGGCGGCACAGAGCAGCGGCTGAATACGCCATCTGGCGTGCAGCACCTCGGCCAGAGTGATCGCCGCCACGGGGCGCGAGAAACGTTCTAGCTCGTGCTGCGCGGCCATGCGCGCGCCTGCAATCTGCGCCAGCATTTGCATCACCGCAGGATGCTGCGCAATGCTGTGACCGCCCTGTTTGCGCAACGCGGTGTAGGCTTGGGTTTGACGCTCTGCCCGCGCCAACGCCCCCGCGCCTATGGCCAAAAGACCAATTAAATCCTGTAGCAACAGCATGCGATAAAGATCTTGTGCGCAAAGAGTAGGATGATCCAACAACAGAGGCTCAGTGCGGCTTTGCTCTTTCACCAAAAAAGCGCGCAAATCATCCATCCCATGCTGGCGACGCTCCTGCGTCACGGCTAAATCGCAGCGCATAAGCCGTTGCAGCCGCACCTCGCCTTCGTGCCAAACAGGCCATAACAATTCCTGCCAAGACTCAGGCGCAAGCAGCACCGCCTCTTGTTGGCGGTCGAAATAATCTTGCAAATACAGCTCATGCTCGGCCTCCAGCTTCTGCCCCTTTGGCCTGCTCCAATAGCGCGCCAAGCTCAAGCGCCCAAGGCCAAAATGCCCCGTGCTCAGCAGGGTTAAATCAAGGGGATTGTCGCTTGCCACTTCCTGCTGGCAGGCTTTAAGCACTGCCATAGCCAGCGCCTGCCGATGCCAAGCCAGCGCCAAGGAGCTGTTCACTTCCGCCAAGGCTTGCAACAGGCCGATGTTGAAGATCATCGCGCCTGGGCTGTCATGGTGCTCCCACAGCGCAAAGCCACTTTGCGCTTGCGGCAAAAGCCCAAGCTGCTGCGCATCCAGACTGAGCGCCTGTGCCTGTGTGGCAGAAAGAGGATGCTCGGGTGCGGGTTGCGCACGGGCGAGTTTTTCGTCGGAGAAATGCACAGCACTGGCAAGAAACGCCTGTGCATCATCGAGAGAGAGGTGCACTGCATAGCCCTTTTATTAGAATTATGCAGGCGAAAATAGAGCGAAAAAACTTTGAGGCACATCCCCCACTTGGGGGGCGCGCTTACAGGCGCAGGCCTGTGGCAGGCAGAGCCTTGCCGTCCAGCCACGCCTTGGAGTCGCGGTATTTGAGGCGGCCTTCCACAAACCACTTCACCGCTATGGGGTAAATAACGTGCTCTTGCACATGCACTTTTTGCTGCAAGGACGTAGCCGTGTCTTCGGCAAGCACAGGCACGACCGCTTGAATCACGTTGGCACCGTCATCCAAGATTTCGTTGACAAAATGCACAGTCACACCGTGTTCGCTGTCCCCAGCTTCCAGCACGCGCTCGTGCGTGTGCAAGCCTTGGTATTTGGGCAGTAAAGATGGGTGAATGTTTAAAATGCGGTCGGCGTAATGCTGCACAAAGCTAGGCGAGAGCACGCGCATAAAGCCCGCCAGCACGATTAAATCGCAGTCAAGGCTGTCTATTTGCTGGATGAGTGCGGCGTCGTAGGCTTCGCGGCTGGCATAGTCTTTGTGGCTAAGCACCCGCGTGGGAATGTCGCGATCTTGCGCCTTGGTAAGGCCTGCGACTTCGGCTTTATTGCTCATCACCGCTGCAATGTCGCAATCGATCTGCCCTGCACGCACGGCATCGGCAAGGGCAGCCATATTGCTGCCACTGCCTGAGATTAAAATAACGATGCGCGGCTTGCGTTCAGGCTGGGCGTTCTCAAGATTCATGCGCGCGCGCCAGTAAACTGCACTTGGGCTTCCTCACCCTGGCGACTGGCCACATCACCTAAAATCCAGGCCTTTTCACCTTCTCGGTTTAACAAGGCCACGGCTGCGTCGGCTTGTGCCGCAGGAACGGCCACAATCAAGCCTACGCCGCAGTTAAAGGTGCGGAACATTTCCATAGTGGCGACGTTGCCATTTTTTTGCAGCCATTCAAACACCATAGGCCACTGCCAGCTGTCGGTATTAACGACGGCTTTGCAGTTGTCAGGCAGTACGCGTGGGATGTTTTCTTGGAAACCACCGCCCGTCACATGGCACATGGCGTGCACTTGCGATTCTTTAATAAGTTTCAGTGCGGGTTTAACGTAAATGCGCGTCGGTGCCATCAGGGCATCGCCTAGGCTGCGGCCATCGAGGTTGGCGCTTAAATCGGCCGTGGACACTTCCAGAATCTTGCGCACCAACGAGTAGCCGTTGGAATGCACGCCCGATGAAGCCACGCCGATAAGCTTGTCGCCTGCTTTGACTTTGCTGCCATCGAGAATTTCAGACTTTTCAACGATGCCTACAGCAAATCCTGCTAAGTCGTAATCATCGCCTTCGTACATGCCTGGCATTTCAGCGGTTTCACCACCGACCAAAGAGCAGCCGGCTTGTTCGCAGCCTTCGCCAATACCAGCCACGACCGTTGCCGCCACATCCACGTTCAACTTGCCCGTGGCGTAGTAGTCGAGAAAAAACAAAGGTTCTGCACCACCGACTACTAAGTCGTTCACGCACATGGCGACTAAGTCGATGCCAATGCTGTCGTGTTTTTGCAACTGCATAGCTAGGCGCAATTTCGTGCCTACACCGTCTGTACCCGATACCAGCACGGGCTCTTTGTAACCCTTGGGCAATTCAAATAAAGCACCAAAGCCACCCAAGCCCGCCAAAACTTCGGGACGACGGGTACGCTTGGCCACGCCTTTGATGCGTTCAACTAAGGCTTCACCGGCGTCGATATCCACACCGGCGTCTTTGTAACTTAAGGTTTTTTGATTGCTCATGAGAAGGTCACAGAGGGTAGCTAAAAGAAAGGCGCACATTCTACCGATTTAGAATGAGAACTTCACCCCAAAAAGCGCGCTCTGTGCGTTTATCGCTTGCCTCCGCTGAAGGGACGCAGCTCGTTCTACACAGTATCGCTTTCCCATGGCACAATAAGCGCCCTTTTTTGCCTAGCTTTGGAGCGTCTGTGCGTTTTTTTAGTTTGCTTTTGTGTCTAAGCTTCAGCCTCGGCGCGCACGCGGTGACGATTTCCGACCTGTACGAAGTGCAAGTTCCTGTTAGCAATCAGCAAGCCGACAGCCGCAAAAATGCCTTGGGCGAAGCGTTGCAGCAGGTCATCGTCAAGGTGACGGGCAACAGCAACGCCTTGCAAAACCCAGATATTCAAGCCCAAGCCCAGCAGGCTGAGCGCTATATAAAAAGCCTGCGCTACAGCCAAAACCCCATCGACAACAGCTTGCAGCTGGATGTGATTTTTGCCCAAGATTTGCTCGATAAGCTCTTACAGCGTTATCAGCTGGCTATTTGGGGGCAAAGCCGCCCGCTTATTTTGCTGTGGCAAAACATCGACGAAAAAGGCCAGCGCAAATTGCTTAGCCAAGAAAATGGCCGCTGGCAGGGTCTTATCGAGCAGGCCTTCGACGAACGCGGCTTACCTGTGCTCTGGCCGATGCTCAATACCGACGACTGGAAAATTCAAACGCGCAACGGCCAGGGCGAGCTTAGCCGCGACGATATTATTGAAGCATCAGAGCGCTATGTGGCCGACGCCCAAATGACAGGCCGCCTGTGGCAACGCGCCGATGGCCGCTTTCAATATCAAGGCTTTCTGCTGCACCAAAATCAACAACTCGACCTAAGCGCCAACGGCATCGACGCTATCAGTACCCTGCGCCAAATTGCCGACCAGCTAGCAGGCTATCTCTCTAAACAATATGCCGTTAAAAGCACGGGGCAGGCCGCAGGCGTGCAGATCACCGTTGCAGGCGTTAAAAACTTTACCGCTTACCAAGAGCTTTTAAGCTATCTCAAGGCCAACGCCGCCATCAAACAGGTGCGGGTGATCAGTGCGCAAGAACAAAGCCTGACACTGGAGCTGGATTTATCCACCCCTTGGACTCAGGTCTGGAGCGGCTTGGTATTAGACAAACGCCTGCGCGCACTGGAGCAAGAGCAAAGCTACCAGTGGCAGTCGTAATTTAGGTTTTCTCTTATGGTGCAACAACTCACCCTAAGCGTCGCACTGCGTGACGATGCACGCTTTGCCAATTTTTACCCAGGCCACAACGCCGAAATCATCAGCGCCTTGCAAAGACAATGGACAACACAAGGCGAGCCTTACTTGTACCTATGGGGGCAAAAAGGCGCAGGCGTAAGCCATTTGCTGCAAGCCTCCTGCCACTACGCTCAAGGCATCGGCCATCACAATCTGTATTTACCCTTGGACGAGCTGGTCAGCTATGGCCCCGCCGTGCTGGAAGGGCTGGAGCAGCTGCCTTTGGTCGCTCTAGATCACCTGCAAGCCGTTATAGGCTTTGAGGACTGGGAAGAAGCCCTATTCCACCTGTTTAACCGTATCAAAGAACGGCAAAGCCATTTGCTTATTGGTGCGCACCAGCCGCCTCAAGCCTTGGCCATCAAGCTTGCCGACCTGAAATCGCGCCTAGGCTTTGGCGCTTGCTTTCAAGTGCAAGAGCTCAGTGACGACGATAAAATGCACGCGCTGCTGTTGCGCGCCAAAGAGCGCGGACTCAAGCTCAACGACGAAGTCGCGCGTTTTATTTTAAGCCGCACCGCCCGCGATATGCGCAGCCTATTTAGCTTGCTCGATAGCCTCGATCAGGCTTCTTTAATAGAGCAGCGCAGGCTCACCATCCCCTTTATTAAGGCGCATTTAAACGGCTAAGCACTATACTGGGGCATTTCGCCAAGAGGACAGAATTATGCGCAGAGGATTGTTAAACGCATTATGCATCAGCCTAACGCTCTGCTTGCCATCCAGTGGTTATGCCCTTCCTGAAATCACCCCGCCCGTAAGCGGTGACGCTTACGAAGAACAAGTTATGCAGCCTTTTAAGGCGCGCTATTACACTCTGTACCGTTTTGGCTTTATCAATGTCAACATCAATGGCGAGCGCAGCATGCAACAGCTCCCCAACGGCAACTGGGTCATTCAATTTAATGCCCAAGCCTCAGGCGCCAGCTTCAACGAACGCAGCGAATTTACCCTCGCGCCCCTTAGCCTGATTCAACCCCTGCACTACCAGAAAAAAAGTACAGGCTTGATCCCAAAAGACAACATGAACCTCGTCTTTGATTACAATAAAAACAGCCTGATCGATAGCGAAAACAAAAAAAACCTCAGCGAGCTGTGGCAATACGGCCTGCAAGACAATCTGACTTACATCCAGCAAGCCAGCCTCGATATTGCCAAGGGCGCACGTGTAGTACGTTACGCCTTTTATGACGAGGGCATCATCAAAGACTACGAATTTACCTTTGTCGGTGAAGAATTCCTCGACACCAGCATGGGCAAGCTCAAAACCCTGCGTTTTGAAAAAGTAAAAATCAAGTCCATCGAAGACCTTAAAGAGGATCGCCTTGAAGAAGAAGAACGCATCCGCAAAGGCGAGGAAAAAGAAGAGTTCGACCCCAACGACCCCAAACACAAACGCAGCCTAACCGCATGGTTTGCCCCTAGCCTGCAATACCAAGTGGTGCGCCTTGAGCAAATCAAACGCGGAAAACTGGTCTATCTCATTGATATGACAGCCTTTAAACCCCTGTAATAGACCCACTCGCCCCTGTGCGTTACACTGCGCGCCTTTCTTTATGCTTGCGGAGTTACCATGCGTTTAAGTGATGGCGATATCGAAAAACGCCTTGCGGATCACAGCATTCAAATCACCCCAGCCCCTGGTGCCGGCGCCATTGCGGGCATCAGTGTGGATTTGCGTTTGGATCATCGTTTCCGTGTTTTCAACAACAACTCCGTCACCCACCTAGACCTTTCAGGCAACAAAACTGAGCTTGAGCACAGCATTAATCGCGTCATGAGCCAAGAAATCGCGCTGGCCAAAGATGAAGCCTTTTTTATTCACCCAGGTGAGCTGGTACTCGGCGCGACCCTAGAGTCGGTATCCATCCCTGACGACCTCGTGGGCTGGCTTGAAGGGCGCAGCTCACTGGCGCGTTTAGGTTTAATGGTGCACGTTACCGCAGGTCGCATCGACCCAGGCTGGCAGGGGCAAATCGTGCTGGAGTTTTTCAATAACGGCAAACTGCCTTTGGCTTTGCGCCCTGGCATGGCCATCTGCGCCCTGTCCTTTGAAACGCTATCCAGCCCCGCCAAACGCCCTTACAACAAACGCGCAGATGCCAAGTACAAAGGTCAAACTGGCGCTGTCGGCTCCAGAATTGCTAAAGATTAGAAGGACTTAGTGTTGACAGCCCGACAAGGCATCAGCATAATGCGCGCCTCTGTGTTCCTCGATAGCTCAGTCGGTAGAGCAGCGGACTGTTAATCCGTTGGTCACTGGTTCAAGTCCAGTTCGAGGAGCCAACTT
>JBDKHD010000010.1:0-3274 GCA_039797885.1 Pseudomonadota bacterium | reverse complement strand
AAAACACCAAAGTAATAACCGAGCTTAACGCCATACCGGCAATAATGGCTTTGCTCATGTTGCTGCTCTTAAAGAGCCACAAGTCACGCAGTGCCGAGGTAAAGCAAATTTGGCCGCGCTCAAGCAGCACGCCAAACATCACACCAAAAACCAATCCCAAGGCCAAAGACGTTTTCTCTTCCACATAAAAATACAACGCCAGCCCCAGCGCCGCTGCCAGCAAACTCCAGCCCGCAACGCCTTGCCAAGCCCGCGAATGCACAATCGCACTCTGTGCCTTGGGCGTTTGCATCTTTACCTTACCTTTCCACCAAGACTTGCGAATCACAAAGGTCGCTAAAAAACTGCCCAGCGCGGTCGTTAAAATAAAAATCCACGAATGCAGCGAGAACTGCGGCACGCCCGTAAAAAATGCCGCCAAATTACAGCCCATCGCCAAACGCGCGCCAAAGCCTGCAATAATGCCGCCCACCAGCGCCTGCGCTAAACGGCGTTTATGCAAAGGCAGTCGCAATTTAAAACCTTGGTTGATCAGCACGATCAGCAACGAGCCTGCAAACATGCCCCAAACGATCCAACCATCGGGGCGTTCAAAACTGCTGCCCTTAACCTTTACCAGCTCAAAATACGCCCATCCCTCGGTGCTGATATTAAAAAAATGCAACACATGCGCGCCCAAGCGCGTGAACTCGCCTGTTACCGCCCAGACCATGCCCGTTAAGCCAAAATACAGTGCAGAAAAAAAACCAGCCAGCAGCAAAGCCATCATAGGCGACCAGTAACGATAAAGTATGGCATTAAGCATGAGATGCCTTAATAGATTGGATGTTAAAAAGAAGCGCGGATTTTACGCTTGTTGGTTGGAATGAGAAATAAAAATGGCTTTAGCGTGATCAATACAGCCTAGCTGCTGGGATGGGTATCGCATGAAGAAACCCTCATTTGCCAAGGATGACAAATGGGAGCCTACAGGAATGTATTCACGGCGTGTTTCTGATGCGATACCCATTCCAGCTAAGCAAGTATTTCAACCAGAAAATAAAACGGCGTGCTTTTTAGGCACGCCGTTTTCTAATGATGGCGGTGAGGGAGGGATTCGAACCCTCGATAAGTGTTACCCTATACACGCTTTCCAGGCGTGCTCCTTCAGCCACTCGGACACCTCACCAAATTTTTTTGCGCTAAGCGCGAATTCTTTTCCTACTCTTTTTACCCTTAGGTGGCGGTTTGTTCGGGATGGCGTCAAGCAAGTTGACGCGCGTCGCTGCGCTCGGCTCGAACCCTCGATAAGTGTTACCCTATACACGCTTTCCAGGCGTGCTCCTTCAGCCACTCGGACACCTCACCAATAGGCCGCGCACTATACGCAGTTTTATTTTTCACGTCAAACACCAACCTCAGCTAAGCCCCTGTTTTTAAGCCAGTTCTTGCACAAAGTCAGAGATGCTAAATTCAGGCAAAGGCTTAGGTTCACCTTGAGGCTCGCCCACATAGACAAAGCCGACAATTTGCTCGTTTTGCGCCAAACCCAAGGCCTTGGCAACATTGGGATTGTGCGCCACATCGCCCGTTCGCCAAATTGCGCCAAGCCCTAAAGCCGCCGCCGCATTGAGGATATTTTGAGCGCTGGCCGCGCTGGACAGCAGCTGTTCCAGTTTCGGAATTTTGGGATGCTCTTGTGGCTGATTGATCACAACGATAAGCAAAGGCGCACGCAAAGGGGCATGTAATAGCTTGTTTTGCTTCTCAACTGACAAATTTTGCCAGTCTTCGCTACTTTCTAAAAATGTTTTACCGAGCTGCTCGCGCGCTTTTCCTTGCACGGTAATAAAGCGGGTGGGATGCAGCCAGCCGTGATCGGCCGCACGCAGCGCGGCTTTGAGCAACAATTCAAGCTGTATGGCACTCACAGCTCCTGCCAATTGCGCTCTGGAATTGCGTTCGAGCAGTGTTTGGATGGCATCCATAGCCCTATTTACCTCATGAAATCACTGGGCGAATTATTGTAAACTTCAGCCCAGTGTAAGGATACAAATTGTTACTTGCCGCCACCGCTCAAACTTTTTATATAGAAGCCCTCTACATAGAAAGCCCTAATGGCTAAGCGGTGATGGTTATGACTCCAATAAAAATAACAAGAAAGAGTAGCTAAGATGTCGAGCCGTTACGATTCATCCTTGTTTGCCGAAACCACTCTACCCAAGCAGGACTACTTCGCCCGTATTTTCGGCTGCGGTGTTGCCGCCATCACGGTATTAGTGGGCTATCTAAGCAGCTATTTTGACTCTCGCGTAATCATTGTCGGCATCATTAGCTTAATTTATCCGCATTTGGTCTATGTCATCAGTCGCCCTTTTCGCAAGCGTCGTGCTTATGCTACTCGTAATTTTCTTATTCATTTTGATGCCCTGCTTTGCGGTGTGTTTTTAGGCTACGCCCATTTGCCGCTGGAAATTGCGGGGCTCTTTCTGATTATGATCAACACCAGCTTTATTATTGTTGGCAGTCTCACCGCTTGGGTTTTTTGCCTGATTTCATTGATTATTGGCGCCACAGCTGGGATTTATCTATTCGGGCATGAAAATCTTGGCCCTGTGCCCAACTCTTTATTTCTGACTGCGGCTGTTGGTGTTGGCTTACATATGGGCATCACCGCATTTAATGCCAACCGCCAAGCCCGCGATCTCATTCGTTTAAAAACCAAATACCAAGGCCAGGTGGAGCGTTTTCAAGCACTGTCGCATCAGATTTCTAAATACGTTGCCCCGCAAGTTTGGGAGTCTATTTTCTCTGGACGTAAACAAGTGAAGCTAGAAACTCAGCGCAAAAAACTGGTGGTGTTTTTCTCCGATATTGTTGGCTTTTCTTCGCTTTCTGAGCAAATGGAAGCCGAAACCTTCACCGATTTGCTCAATCAGTATTTAACGGAAATGTCGCGCATTGCGCTGAAATACGGCGGCACCATCGATAAATTTATCGGCGATGGCATTATGATTTTCTTTGGCGACCCCAAAAGCAAAGGCACCAAACGCGATGCGTTGGCCTGCGTGTCCATGGCAATTGAAATGCGCCGACATATGGTGAAACTGCACAAGCAATGGGGCGAATACGGCATGACCAAGCCGCTGCAAATTCGCATGGGCATCAACACGGGTTATTGCACAGTAGGCAACTTCGGCACCGACAGCCGCATGGATTACACCATCATCGGAAAAGAGGTCAATCTTGCCAGCCGCCTAGAAAGCGAAGCAGGTCCTGGCGAAATTTTGATTTC
>JBDKHD010000009.1:0-4455 GCA_039797885.1 Pseudomonadota bacterium | reverse complement strand
TAAGCAAGGAGCAAGCACAGGAATTTGCCAAGGTGGTCAGCCAATACTACAGCGCCAATCATCCGCTGCTGCCCGCTTTAACGGTCTTAAAAGCCCCTCAAGGCTTGCATCAAAGCGCCCTAAACATAGTGCACAACGACAAACTTTTGCTGCTTTATGTGCAAGGCCAGGATAACAGCGACCACGAACGCGCACGCTTTGCACTGTTAGGGCAGATTTTAGGCTCGCCTTATTACCAAAAATTACGCACCGAAGAGCAGCTCGGCTATGTGGTATTTGCCAGCCAGTTTCCGCAGCAAACCGTACCTGGGCTGATTTTCCTCGTGCAAGCGCCCAAGGCCACGCCCGAGCATATTTGGCACAGCAGCCAAACCTTCTTCCAAAATTACCAAGAAACTTTGGCCAAGATGAGTGCCGCCGAGTTTGATAATTTCAAACAAGGGCTGATTACCTTATTGCAAGAAAAGCCGCAAAACATGAGCGATAAGTTCAACAAAAACTGGCAAGAAATCAGCATTGGTCGCCGCCATTTTGATACCAATGCCGCGATTGCCGCAGAAGTGGCTAAACTGACACTCAGTGACGTGCAAGCGCTGTATCAACAAGCCTTAATTCAGCAAGAAAATCCTGCCCTTGCCTTTACCTTAGGCGGCACATTACCGGGCTGGAAAAACTTAAACACAGTTAAGCGCAGCGAGCTTGCCCACTTTGCGATAAAGAGTGCGCATGATTAACAACGCTTTTATTACGGGTGCGGCCTCTGGCATTGGCAAAGCTACGGCCGAGATACTTTATGCACAAGGCTGGAGCCTCGCTTTAGCCGATATCGACGAAGCAGGGCTAAGCCAGCTTACGCAAGAGTGGGATAAAGGGCGGGTGCGCTGCTATCCCTTAGATGTGCGCGACTTTCGCGCGCTCGAAGCTGCCCTGCAAGACTTTACCGAAGCACACGACAAGCGCCTGCACGCGCTAGTGAACTGCGCGGGCATACTGCAAGTTGGCAAAGTAGACAGCATCAGCTTTGAGCGCCACCAGCAGATTTTTGATATCAACGTGCAAGGCACGCTCAATGCATGCCTTGCTGCGCTGCCGTACTTGCGCCACACCAGCCAAGCGGTGGTCATCAATCTAAGCTCAATCACGGCTTTGTACGGCACGCCCCATTTTGCCAGCTACAGCGCCTCAAAATTTGCCATTAAAGGGCTGACTGAGGCTTTGAATCTTGAATGGCAAAACTACGACATTCGCGTGTGCGATATTTTGCCGCCCTTTATCAACACCCCGATGTTTTACCACCAAGGTGAAGGCTTACCCATCATGGAAAAACTGGGGCTGGAGCTGCAAGCCGAAGACGTCGCACAAGTGGTGCTCAAACAAATTCTAAAGCCCAAGCTGCACCGTATGGTGGGCTGGCGCTTTCAATGGGCTTGGGCGCTGCTGTTAGCGCTTCCTCATCGCCTTCTTGAAAAAACTGTGCGTAAGCTCAATCAGTAAAATAGGTTTTCCATGACGCGTTACTTTCCTTTTTTAGCCTTGGCCGTAAGCTTTTTGGCTTGGTATCAGCCCGCCCCCTTACTCGGTTTAGGTTCGGCCATTGTGCCTTTACTGAGCGTGGTGATGTTTTGCATGGGCTTGGCGCTGCGCATCGAAGATTTCACCCGCGTGCTGAACAAACCCACCCCTATTGGCCTTGGCGTTTTACTGCAATTTACGGTGATGCCCTTCACCGCTTGGGCTATCGCCCTGATATTAAATCTTCCCCCCGAAATGGCCGTCGGGCTGATTGTTGTCGGTGCGTGCGCAGGCGGCACAGCCTCCAACGTGATGACCTATCTGGCAGGCGGTGATGTCGCGCTGTCGGTGAGCATGACGCTGTGCTCCACTTTGCTTGGCGTAGTACTGACACCTTGGCTCATTGCCTTGTACGCAGGTGCGGCCGTTGAAGTGGATGTGCAGGCCATGATGCTGAGCATGGTGCAAATAGTCGTGCTTCCTGTTGGCGCAGGGCTTTTGTGTAACGAATTTATTCCTGCCTTAAAACGCGCGCTGTATAACCACTTAACCAACATTGCCACGGCCATCATTTTGCTGATCATTGCCATCATTGTGGCAATTAATGCCAAAGCATTAACCAGTGTTAGCCTAATGACAATCTTTGCCGTTATGCTGCACAACTTAATCGGGCTAGGCGCGGGCTATGGCATCGCGCGCTTGTGCAAACAAACTGAGGTGGTGTCTCGCACTATTGCCATAGAAGTCGGCATGCAAAATTCGGGGTTGGGTGTGGCGATTGCCTTGCAATTTTTTGGTGCCATCAGCGCCTTGCCTGCCGCTCTATTTAGTATTTGGCATAACCTGAGCGCGTCGCTCTTGGCGGCTTACTGGCGTCGTAGCACCGAGAAAAACATAAGGAAATTAAAACCATGAGCAAATGGTTAGTTTTGATTATTGGTAGCTTATTGAGCCTGGCATTAAGTGCACAAGAAATTGAATTTTCGCGCGCCGATATTCAAGCCGAATTAGAAAAACGCCTCCCTATTACTCATCAGCAAGGTGTTGTCGCTATTACCTTGGCCAAACCCAAGTTGGATTTAATGGCCGATGAGCAGCGTTTAAAAATTCGTGTGCAAATTATTGTGGCCACCGTCATAGGTGGCGAAATGCGCGGCTTTGTGACGGCCAATGGCAAGCTGCGTTATAAAAATTTAAATCACAGCTTTTATATTGATAATCCCAAGATTGATGAGCTAAGCGTTGAAGGCATTCCCGATGATGTGCAATTGCAGCTTAAACTTATTGCGCAACAGATGCTCGTGCCCGCCCTCAGTGATCAGCCTGTTTATCAGCTGAAAGACAATAACGTGCAAGAAGCTCTAGCTAAAATGATGTTGCAATCCATCACCATCAAAGACGACGCCATTGTGGCGTCGCTAAGCTTATTTTAGATTCAATCTCAAGCCATTTAGATTAACGGGTAGACGATACGATCGTTATACCCCGTAATGACTTCGATAGTTCCTGCCCATTGCGCATCTAAGACGCTGTCGCCGCTGTCCATAATCAAGGGGCGGCCATTAAGTGCTTTGATTTTACTTTTTGCCGATACCACATGGATGCGATCCTTGCCTAATTGACGCAGTACTTCGGCACTAAATTGCTGATTGCCCCGGCCAAAAATATGCCCTTGTCCACCCATCACGCTGACAATCGCCTGCGCCTTCTCGTAGTGATTCAGCAAAACCAAAATCTGTGCGGCGGTTAAATCTTGCGCTACGATTTTGCCGTTATAAATGGCATCCACACCCAAGAGCGTATTGGGTAAATTAAGTTCTTGCATAATGGCTGCCGTAGTTTTACCCGAGCCAATAAAATACAGCACGTCTTCGGCCAAATGTTGCCCCACCCAAGCGGCAATATCCGCCAACACCAGCTCTTGCGATTCTACGCCACCTTGCTTGACCGCCTGCACAAAATACCCCAAGCGCGGCACGCGCATTTCACCATAATGCTTGGCACGCACCTGATTTAAACGAAACGCGTCTTCGTCTAAATCGCGCACCTCGGCTTCGGCAATATCCACCAAAGTACCACGCACCAAGGCCAGCACCACCTCTGCACTGGCCTTGGGCGTAATACCGTACACGGCAGAATGGATTTTCACGCCAGCAGGAATACCCAATACGGGGATTTTTTCTCCAATAATTTGGCAAATATCGCGCGCAGTGCCGTCACCGCCTGCAAATAAAATTAAAGAAAGATTTTCATCAAGCAACGCCTGAGCAAGAGCGCATGTGTGCTCCGCGCTCGTTTGCGTGAGCGGAATGGCCGAGGGCAGTAACGTATGCTCAAAACCCAGCTGCGCCAGCACGTCGCCACCCATTTCGCCTGCCACACTGTAAAAATGCAGCGCATCTTTTACCTCGGTTAACAATGCCAAACATTGATGCGCACGCTCTTGTGCTTTGCGCTGTGCACCGCGTGCCAAAGCTTCTTGCACCACCGCCGCGCCATCGCTGCCTTTTAATGCAACCGCGCCACCAATACCTGCGTAAGGGTTAATAATTAAACCAATTTTTATCATTACAGCCAGTCACTCAATTTAATACCAAAGCCAATACGTTGTTGGTTACGATCGTAATCAATCAGACTCTCGCCATAACCATTAAAATACTGCACATAGCCCTGCACGCGTTTTGTTAATGGAAAAGTCCAGCCAAGTTCCATGGCGGCACGATTGTGTGCGCTGTTTAAATTATTACGCAGCACCAGCGAGATATTTTGTTTGGCAAAGGGGTAAATATAACTGACCTCGCCGTAACCCAAATAATTTTCAATATTGGGGTTGTCGTCACCTTGCGAAGAAAATGGCGTTTTCTTCTCCGTCTCAGGAATACGCCACCATAAGCGCATGCGCAAAATCCCTTGCGGCAACACCGAGCCGCCCTCCCAAATAAC
>JBDKHD010000008.1:0-4410 GCA_039797885.1 Pseudomonadota bacterium | reverse complement strand
CTGGACACACCCAGTGCAAAATTGGAATCTGACGCTGTCGCAGTTGTCGATTCATTTTGCGGGGCGGCTAGACGCTCATATTGATCTGTAATCAGCTGACACAGAATTTTGAACAGCCTCCGGCTACATCGGTTAAGTATTTCTTGCCGTCAGCGGCGGTCAGTTTCAGTTGACTACAATTTGTAGCCAACTGACTACCCTCCTTTTTCAAGCGAACCTTGAGCACGCGCCAGTATTTTCTGGCTTTCGTGTAGTCGGGCTGTTCGGTCAGTACGGCTACAATGTCCACAATCGAAAACCACCATTTTTCTTGCTCATCATCCCAAAAAGCAAGGTTGACTTTGTCGTTTTGTTTAACATAACATAGCCCCCAATACGCTTGGCACCTCTTCAAAGTTTACTTTGTACGTGCCGGCTCTCATTTCTACGCTATACATTCCAATCTCTCCAGCCTTTCACTGCGCCGAAATCTTCTAATTGAATACTTGCGCTCGGATCCGTTGGAAAACTTTCTGTTAGATCTATTAGGCGGCTCCACCATGAGCTATTAGGGCAAATATTGCTTAGCATTTTTTTCATTAAACAAAAATACAAAAAAGGCTTCGCGTTATTTAAGTCATAACTTTCCCAGTAACTTGGAACAGGACTTCGCTCTAAAATATTTATATTCCATAGCCTACTATGATGTGCAGAAACATTGCGTATAAAGTTAAAGCTCCTTAACCAATCAGCAAACGCCTCTCCGCTTCTTGCACCGTATTTTATAGCGATAACATCTTGATCCGCAGGCTTCATTCCAGCATACATTTTAGACATTAAGCCAAAATCCCAAACTTCAATAGCCACCCAAATGGGTAAGTCTCCATAAATCTTTTTGTTATGCTCAACAAAAGGCTCTTTCCTTGCCCTATGCAGCATGGATTCGTACTTTTCTAACCAAACTTGATGCATCGTTTTTCCTTTGGCAGCACCTTTAGTTTTGAGCTGTTTAGAAAAGTGTCCATGAAGCAGGTTAGGGTTCTTATGCGCCAAGGGGTCTTTACTGCCTAGTAAATACGCAATATCGACACGCACGGCCATTTCAATTCTTTCTAAAGCATCTAGGGCTAAAATTCTGAGTTTTTTATCAAAAATATAGAGGTCAATCGCAGTGTGAAACTGAGCCTGATTTCGGAATTGGCCAAGCGTTACATCAGCACTTCATTGAAGCGCGAATATGCCAGTGACAGTGGCACGGAGCTGAATGCCGTTCTGCCCAAGATGAGCCCGCTGAACCCGCAATACCTGAGCAAAAAGCAAACTGTCTTGCAAAAAATCGCGGCTTTTGTGGAGAAGTTCAAGGGTGTGGGCGGGCAGCTATAAGATAAGCGAAAGAAACGAAAAACCCCAGATTCTCTGGGGTTCTAGCATGATTTCAGAGCTTCAAAGCAAGCTTGTGAAACTCTAAGAAAGGGCTGGCTTGGCTTAGACGTTAAAGCGGAAATGCATCACATCGCCGTCTTGAACTATGTAGTCCTTGCCTTCTAAGCGCCAGCGTCCTGCTTCTTTTGCACCTTGTTCGCCTTGGTATTTGATAAAGTCGGCGTAGGAGATGACTTCGGCACGAATAAAACCTTTTTCAAAGTCGGTGTGAATGGCGGCGGCGGCACGCGGGGCGCTGTCACCGATTTTAATGGTCCAGGCGCGCACTTCTTTTACCCCAGCGGTGAAGTAGGTTTGCAAGCCTAAAAGCTCGTAACCTGCGCGAATAACGCGATCCAAACCCGGCTCGGTCATGCCCATGTCTTGCAAGAACTCCAGTTTGTCGGCGGGATCAAGCTCGGCAATTTCCGCTTCAATCTTGTTGCACACCGCTACCACTTTTGCCCCTTCGGCTTCGGCGATTTTGCGCACGGCATCCAAATGCGGGTTGTTGTCGAAGCCGTCTTCGGCGACGTTGGCAATGTACATGGTGGGTTTGATGGTCAGCAGATGGAAGGTGCGCGCGAGGCGGCGTTCTTCTTCATCGAGCTTGAGCATGCGCGCGGTGTGGCCTGCTTCAAAGTGCGGCACAAGGCGCTCCAGCAAGTTTTTCTGTGCTACAGCTTCTTTGTCGCCGCCTTTGGCCACGCGCACGATGCGTTGGTATTGTTTTTCGCAGGATTCCAAGTCGGCCAAGATCAGCTCGGTGTTGATGATTTCAATATCGGCAATGGGATCGACCTTGTTGGCAACGTGAATAATGTTGTCGTCTTCAAAGCAGCGCACCACATGCGCGATGGCGTCGGTTTCACGGATGTTGGCAAGGAACTGGTTACCCAAGCCTTCGCCTTTGGACGCGCCTGCGACCAAGCCTGCGATATCGACAAACTCCATACTGGTGGGCACAACGCGCTCGGGTTTGACGATTTCGGCTAAAGCATCTAGGCGTGGGTCGGGCATGGGCACGATGCCTGAATTGGGTTCGATGGTGCAGAAGGGGAAGTTTTCTGCGGCGATGCCCGATTGCGTTAAAGCGTTAAAGAGGGTGGATTTGCCGACGTTGGGTAGGCCAACGATGCCGCATTTAAAGCCCATAGTAATTCCTGCTCGTTCAAGTGAAAGTTCAAAATGGCGCGCATTCTAGCACAGAGAAGGTGCGGGTGGGCGCTTAGCCTTTAAAGCTGTGCAGACGGTTCATGGCCTTTTCCGCCTCGCCACCGATGTAGCCGGGCAGTACCGCTAAGGCCTCGGCGATGGCGGTTTCAATGAGCTTTTGCTCGTGAGCGCTGGGTTTGCCTAAAACATGGCCTGTGACCAAGGTTTTGTCGCCTGGATGGCCGATGCCGATGCGCAAACGGTGAAAGCCTTGCTGGTTGCCTAGCTTGCTGATGATGTCGCGCAGGCCGTTTTGCCCGCCGTGGCCACCACCGGTTTTGAATTTGGCCGTGCCAGGTGGCAGGTCGAGCTCGTCGTGCGCGACTAGAATTTCGTCGGGCTGAATTTGAAAGAAATTGGCCAATGCGCCAACGGCTTGCCCGCTTAGGTTCATAAAGGTGGTGGGCAGCAGCAAGTACACTTCTTGTCCTGCAATTTTGCCTTTGCCTACCAAGCCTGAGTATTTGCTCTGCGGGGATAGGCGAATGCCTTCGCTGTCGGCCAGCGCCTGAACCGCCCAGCCGCCTGCGTTGTGGCGGGTGTATTGATACTGAGCGCCGGGGTTGTTTAAGCCCACAATGAGTTTGATTTTTGTGCTCATTTTTCTACTCCGAAGCAATAAAAAAAAGCGGGCAAGCCCGCTTTTTGGTGGTACAGAACAGCGTAAGGTCGCTTATTCTTCGCCTTTCACTGCAATAACAGAGATAACGGCGTCGTTCTTCTCGGCGGTTACGCCGTGTGCCAAGTCAACCAGTTCTACGCCAGCAGGCAAGGTAAGGTCGGTCAGGTACAGTGATTTGCCGACTTCAAGGCTGGCTACGTCTACGTTGATGCGCTCAGGCAGAGAAGCGGCGGTGCAGAATACGTCTACGCTGGCCAAGTGACGAGACAGCTTGCCGCCGCCTACTTTCACGCCCACACAGCCGTCTTCGTTTAAGAAGTGCAGAGGGATGTGCGCTTTGATTTTGGAAGTTTTGCTTACGCGCAGGAAGTCAGCGTGCCAGATCAAAGCTTTGGCAGGGTGGCGTTGCAGCGCTTGCAGAACGACTTGTTCGTCTTTGCCGTCGATTTTCAAGGTGATGATGCTGTTGTAGAAGGCTTCGCTTTCTAAGGCTTTGTTCAGCTCGTTGGCTTTCAAAGTGATAGAAACAGGCTTGCGATCGTTGGCACCGGCTTTACCGCCGTAAACGATGGCAGGCACGCCATTTTCGCGACGCAGGCGGCGGCTCGCACCCTTCCCTTCGTCATTGCGAACTACTGCATTTAGGATGAATTCAGACATGGTATTTCCTCATTGGGGGTTAAAAAATGAGCCCTGCTTGCGACCAGCAAGGCCCACCGAAAAAAACTTTAATGAAACCGTTAGCGGAACATCGCGCTAATGGATTCTTCGTTGTTCACGCGACGAATGGCTTCGGCCAACATGCCTGCGATAGTCAATTGGCGTACTTTCTTACAAGCTTTGCCAGCTTCTGATAGCGGAATGGTATCGGTGACGACGACTTCATCGATCTCGGCATTGGTGATGCGGTCGATGGCGGGGCCCGATAGTACCGCGTGGGTGCAGTACGCCACAACTTTTTTCGCGCCGAATTTTTTCAGTGCGGCGGCGGCTTGGCACAAAGTACCTGCGGTATCGACCATGTCGTCAACCAGAATGCAGGTGCGGCCGTTGACGTCACCGATGATGTTCATCACTTCAGAGACGTTGGGTTTGGGGCGGCGTTTGTCGATGATGGCTAGGTCTATGTTTAAGGCCTTAGCAAAAGCACGAGCGCGTACCACGCCACCGAT
>JBDKHD010000007.1:0-4275 GCA_039797885.1 Pseudomonadota bacterium | reverse complement strand
CTGGACACACCCAGTGCAAAATTGGAATCTGACGCTGTCGCAGTTGTCGATTCATTTTGCGGGGCGGCTAGACGCTCATATTGATCTGTAATCAGCTGACACAGAATTTTGAACAGCCTCTTGAAAATCCCTTTCAAATTTTTACAGGCTAATTGAATAGGTCTGGCTGGTTTTTCTTAGTGAGCATTTCCTTCATTGCTTTGACTATCTGGTAAATAGCATTTTCCGAAATGCCGTGTTCAAGAGCCAATGCTCGGTGGTTGTTGCCAGTGTATTTTTCCCAGATTTCCATGTTGCGCTGGCATAGCGTGTAAGCGATATCCTTTGGAAAGGAAAACGTACTGCCGCCAGTGGGATGACAGACGATGGATTATAGCAACGGCCACTTGCTCGGCCACAAGTTCTTCAATCAAATAGTCGCGCATCGTGTCGATGATGTGATCTTTGATATCTTCGTATAGTTCGTGTCGTTTGACTTCCATACTACTCATGACTGATTACCTCTGGCTTTTTTATTACGTCTGTACAAGGCAGCAATAATTGCCTTCAACTGTTCGGGTTCACGCACCCAAGAGCATCGCTCAATACCAAACATTTGCTTAGCAATGCTATCTGCATACGCCCACGGCAGTGCTTGGTCCGCGAGCAGTGCTTCAATTTTCGACATCATGAGCGGCATCGACTGGCTATAAAAATTATGTGGCTTACCCTTTGTCTTGTTTGAAGTGGGCTGAAACGGCTTGGTAAGCGGCAATAGTGGCCGCAGCAGTGAAGGTGCGGGTTAACACTGGGGTTTTTTGTGTGCTCATAATTAAGCTCCTACGGCGGTGGCAGCAGTGGCGTAATCAACATTGTGTTGTTGCTGATAAGCCAAGATGCGGTTGTGTAAATCCATGCGGCCAGAGTCCACGCTGTAGCCCGCTGGGGCGGCAAAGGATGCGTGTTGGGCGGTGGTGTTATCGGCGGCACTGTGCTCGCCATAATTCACGCGACTGGGCAGGCCGGTTAAAAACTGGCGCAGCACTTGGGCGGTGGGTTGTTTGGTTTGCGTGCCATCGGCGGCGGCAAAGCTGACTTCATTGGCGGCGGGTAAGCTGGCGAGTACCGCTTCAATGCTGGCTTGTTCGGCCGGCAGCAGTTGGCCTTTTTCTACTAGCGATGCAGCAAAGCTGGCGACTTCCGCTTTATGTGCAGCGGCTTCTTTATCGGCCAAGGCTTTTTCACGCGCGGCCAGTTCAGCGGCTTTTTGGGTTAGCTCAGCTTGCGCGGCGGCAAAATCCGCCGTTTGCTGATCGTCTTTTTTATCCGGCATGGTGTTCTCCTGCTGGGTTTGGGTGAGGGTTTGAGTGGAAACAGAAGCGGCAAAATCAATCGTGACCACGCCTTCATCGGTGCCAGCAAATGACGCAGGCTTTAAACCCGGAATGGCAGGCGCAGCCGCCCCTAAAAAACCGACATGGCGCAAATACCACTGACCGGGCTTTGGGTTAGACGGGTGATCTGGCGTAAAGAAAGAGGCCGATACATTGGGGAAGCGTTTGTCATTCACCATGGTGGCGAACTGCGGCTCTACATGGGCTGGCTCCATCAGCACAATATCGCCTTGCAGTTTTAATGTGGCCGCCTGCCCATAGCTGGGCGCGTCTAAAGTGGGGTGGCCGACCACTAGCGGGGCGGCAAATACGGCAGGGTCATAGCTTTCAACCATCTGCTGCACCACCTCGGCCGGGAATGACCAAGCAGTGCCATCCGATGACACGTGATTGCCTGCTCTAAAAATCTCGATGGGTCTTGGCATAAAAGCCCCTGCAAATCATTACTTAGGCTTGCAGATTGCCAGTGAATTTAAGATGGGTAATTTTGAAGGGGCAAAAAATAAAAAAGAAGCCGAAGCCTCTTTGCGAATATTTAGTGTGGGTTGTCTTTTTTCAGCGGACTGGCGACCCACTTGTTGTAAAGATATTCAAATTCTTGAAACAAGGTTGGGATATTGTTCTGGTTGCGCAGCTCTATAATAAAAGCCTTAGTGGCTTTCCAGTCTCGCAACACCGTGCTGAATTGAGCCCGTTTATAGACGTACTCATCTAAAGCCTTTTCTCGAATCCCAACGGCTATAAACTCATAGTTATTAAGAACAGTGAGAACGTGCTGGCGATTTGCATCAGACTCCATACCTTTGCAGGCTAGTGCCGTGATAGATATGTCTGGATTGCGATGCAGGTCTGACATGGCTTGTTTGGCTTCGAACAGTCGTTCATCTGTTCGCTGTGCTAACAAAAGCTCTATGGTTGCCCTGTGGCGCGAAAGTTTACTGTTAGTTCGTAAAGTAGCAACGGCCGCAATGCCTGTAATGACAATTGCAGCCGTCTGTATAATAGAAATCCAATCGCTAAGGGGAAGTAGTGCGCTTATAGCATCCATTCAAAACTAATCGTCCCAGCCATCTTTATAAAGTTTCATCATGCACTCCTCATAATGCTAGATAGACAAAACTTCGGATAACCCCAAAGCTCCTGATCAATATACAAAAAATGAAACGCTGTTTCAATATTCTATTGTTTCAAGGTTTTAGCAACAGCAGGAAATCTATTGATTGAACAGTACTTCTATGGCGGCCAGCAGCGCGCTGGCGTGTTTATAAAGGCTTTGGGGTTAAAAAATCAGGTCGTTATAGCGGTGATGCTTGCAAAGGGCTGTAAGCGGCTTAATTTTCGCTGAGCAGGTAATCGCTGATTTTTTCTAAGATAACGGCATTGTCATCTTTGGATAGGCCAAGAAATGGGCGGGCGGGAATGGTGGTGTTGGGGTATTTGCTGCGCGGTGAGGTTTTTCCGCCATAGTGCTGCATGGCTGCGTATTCTTTGCTGTTACCAAACTCTAGCGCATTACTGCGGGCGTTGTAATGAAAGCTGCCGAGCAAGCCACCACGGCCACCGCTTTCGCCAACCAGCGGATCATCACGACCTTTCAATAATTGGGTGAGCGCGCTGTTGCGTTCCCATGCCGTGCCGTCTGGGGCTTCTTTAGTCTCAAAGCGTTCGCGGTGACTTTTAATCAGGTAGTCGCCAATCTCTTTCAGCACAGGCTCCAGATTGCTGGTTTTGTTAAGCGCCTCTTGCAATGCGGCCTGCACTTGCTCGCTGTTCACTTTAACTTCTATCATGGGCTATACTCCTAAAAGGCAGATGCGACACGGTGCTATTCCCCCGGCCGTAACACGCAACAAGGTTTCTTGTGTAAGTCGGAGTGCTATGTGAGGTTGCCAGCTTGCTGGAATGGGGGGCCTCACCATCTGCCTACTCTTTATTTTCCTTTCTGCGTAACCGTCTTAATTCTTCATCTCTTTTTGCCTGTTGGCTGGATAGCCGTCTAAAGCTCGTTATGAATAATCCTTTACCTGTCTTGGTGGATTTCACAACAGATACATATCCCTCTGCTTCCAACACATAAATAAGTGTGTTCGCACCATCTTGAACTGTCCAGCCTTCTTGTATTGCGGTTTGAATATGCTGGTATTCGGCAGGCTGAACCTCTGGATGCTCTCTGGTTTGTTTTTTTACAGTCTCTGCACTCAGATTGACCACCGTGGTTTGTGCTCCAATTTTCTGAGCATGGAGGGTGCTGATAATACCTACTGGCCACAGGCTTTTTTCTGTTGGCTTGGCAAACCAATCAGTAAAAGCATTATTCGCAGTCATACTATTGAGCAAATCAACTGCAATAGGGTGCGGGTATTTTTCTAGCTTCTTTGCTAGGGCACTGACAACTTCTGAAACGCGCTCGCCTAGCGGGTAGCCTGTTGATCCTTCTGGCGGTTTCCAGTCATCGGGAAGTGTTTTATTTAAATCCGCGCCTAGGTGTTTTGCCCCTTTTTCGTTTCTAGCCCCGACCACATAGCAGCTACAGCCGTAGACGTTATCGGCAGGTGGGTAATGGGTTTGCCAAAAGGGGTGGTCTTTGGGTAGAGCCATGCCATCCCAGGCTTTGTGTTGTTCACGCGGGTTGCGGCTGCCGCCGTGCTTGTATACCCATAAATCAAAGCCTGCTTCGATCAGTTGAGCGCGACGGGCAGCAGCGTAAGACGTGGTCATATTGGTTTGGTAAATAATGCGAGTGCGCCATGCCTTGCCTTTTTCGCTGCTTGAGCCTGTGTAGTTATCGACGTATTTTAAATACCCCGACTACATCCGAACGGCTATTTACACGACCAATGCGGTTGAAGCGGTGCATCGTCAATTTCGGAAATTAACCAAGACCAAAGGTGGGTTTCCTAAT
>JBDKHD010000006.1:0-10983 GCA_039797885.1 Pseudomonadota bacterium | reverse complement strand
CACCATAGCATTGGCGACCTCTCTTTCCAGACACTGCGCCCAAGAAACGACAGCAAGCGCTATTCTCTAGCCGCTTCCGCTGCTTTTATTTTCGCCACTGTTCCAAAAACATAAACAATCCATTCCGCGCGTTTGGCTAGCTCAGCCATCCAGAAAGCGGTATAAACACAGCCTATTTTCGCTCGGGCATACGGCCTAGCGCTTTCACCCACAGAGGACATCATGGCCAACATGAATTTACGCACCCTTTACCCCTTATCTTTGGCTCTCGCAGCCACGCTAGCTTTGGTGGGCTGCGGCCAGAAAAACAACCCGGCCGCTGCCGCAGGAATGCAAATGCCGCCTCCTACTGTTGAAGTGACCACGCTCAAGAGCACCAACTTGGATTTGACCGATTTACTGCCTGCGCGCGTTACCGCCTATCGTTCGGCGGAAATTCGCCCTCAGGTCAGCGGCATTGTGACCAAGCGCTTCTTTACCGAAGGTTCGACCGTTAAGCAAGGCGACAAGCTCTATCAAATTGACCCCTCTCTCTACCAGGCGCAATTAGCCAGTGCCGAAGCACAGCTGGCCGTCGCTCAAGCCAATGCCGACACCGCCAAACTCAAAGCCGAGCGCTATAGCGAGCTGGCAAAACAATCGGCCATCAGCGACCAAGAGCTGGACGACTCTCAGGCACAAGCCAAGCAGACCGAAGCGCAAGTGAAAGCCGCGCAGGCCTCCGTGCAAAGCGCCAAGGTAAACCTAGGCTACACCGAAATCGTCGCCCCCATTTCTGGGGTAATCAGCCGTTCGGCCATTACCGAAGGGGCGCTGGTTAGTGCCCAACAAGCCACGGCCTTAACGACCATTCGCCAGCTTTCACCTGTTTATGTGGATATTCAGCGCCCTGCGGCGGCCTTAGTGGGCATGAAAAGCGACAAGCTGTCCAAGGATGTTACCTTGGAGCTGGATGACGGCACTGTTTATGGCGAAACCGGCGAGCTGCAATTTACCGACGTCAACGTGGACCCAAGCACAGGTGCCGTGAACGTGCGCGCGCTGTTTAAAAACAAAGACGCCAGCCTATTACCTGGCATGTTCGTGCGCGCCAAGGTCGCCAGCTCTCATATTGAAAACGCTATTTTAGTGCCGCAAAAAGCCGTAGTTCGCCAAGGCAGTGCCGTCACCGTGGCCATGATAGTCAACGCTGACAACACCGTGGAAATGCGCGTCATTGAAGTGTCCCGTGCTAGCGGTGACAACTGGCTGGTAAAAAGCGGCCTAAATGCCGGTGATCGCGTGATCACCAGCGGCATTATGAAAGTTCAGCCTGGCATCAAAGTGAACCCTGAAGAGAAATAATCATGGCTAAATTTTTTATTGATCGTCCCATTTTTGCTTGGGTGATCGCCATCATCATCATGTTGGCGGGTACGCTGTCCTTGCTGAATCTGCCTATACAGCAATACCCAAGCATTGCACCTCCACAAATCCGTATTTCGGCGAACTACCCAGGTGCTTCGGCGCAAACCATCGAAGACAGCGTAACCCAAGTGATCGAGCAATCCATGACTGGCTTGGATGGCTTGCTTTATATGTCTTCACAAAGCAACAGCTCGGGTAACGTCAGCATTGGCCTGACCTTTGCCCCAGGTGTCAACGCTGACATTGCGCAAGTGCAAGTGCAAAACAAGCTGTCCTTGGCCGAGGCTTTACTGCCTATTGAAGTGCAGCAGATGGGCATCAGCGTGACCAAAGCTTCGTCGTCGTTTTTGATGATCGTGGGCTTGGTGTCTTCCGACGGCAAGCTGACCAAGTTTGACCTCGCCGACTACGCCAACAGTAACCTAAAAGAGCCGCTGTCTCGTACGGCGGGCGTGGGTGAGTTGCGCGTGTTTGGCTCTCAGTACGCCATGCGTATTTGGTTGCAAGCCGACAAGCTCAACGCTTATGGCTTAACACCACTGGAAGTCAAAGCCGCAGTAGGTGAGCAAAACAGCCAGTTTGCCTCAGGCCAATTGGGTGGTGCGCCCGCCGTCCCTAACCAGCAGCTAAACGCCACCATCATTGCGCAAACGCGCCTTGAAAGTGTGCAAGAGTTTGAAAACATTCTGATTAAGGTCAACAACGACGGCTCGCAAGTCCGCTTAAAAGACGTGGCTCGCGTGGAGCTTGGCGCTGAAAACTACATGGCCGAAAGCTTCTACAACGGCAAGCCTGCCACAGGTATCGCCGTGCAGCTGGCGCCTGGAGCAAACGCCATCGACACCGCCGCTGCGGTGCGCGCCAAAGTGGATGAGCTAAAAGCTTTCTTCCCACAAGGCATGGAAGTGGTTTACCCCTTTGATACCACGCCCTTTGTAAAAATCTCCATCAACGAAGTGGTAAAAACCCTAGTCGAAGCCATCGTGCTGGTGTTCCTTGTGATGTACCTGTTCTTGGGTAACATTCGCGCTACCTTGATTCCCACTATTGCCGTACCTGTAGTGCTGTTAGGCACGCTGGGCGTGATGTATGTCTTTGGTTTTACAATCAACACGCTCACCATGTTTGGTATGGTGCTAGCCATCGGCCTGTTGGTGGACGACGCCATCGTGGTGGTTGAAAACGTCGAGCGGGTGATGGACGAAGACGGCCTATCTCCCAAAGAAGCCACCAAGCGTTCGATGGAGCAAATCACGGGCGCGCTGATCGGTATCGGCTTGGTGTTGTCGGCGGTGTTTATCCCTATGGCCTTTATGAGTGGCTCAACGGGCGTCATTTACCGTCAGTTCTCCATCACCATCGTTTCAGCCATGGCGCTGTCGGTGTTGGTAGCCTTGGTACTCACTCCCGCTTTGTGTGCCAGCTTGCTCAAGCATCACCCTAAAGGCGAGCTGACCGAGCAAAAAGGCTTTTTTGGCTGGTTTAACCGCACCTTCTCTAAACTGACTCACGGCTACGTCGGTATCACCCACGGCGCGGTAAAACGCCCTGTACGCATGATTGGTATTTACTTGGCGTTGGTGGTGGCCCTGGGCGTGCTTTATGTGCGTATGCCCACCTCATTCTTGCCCACCGAAGACCAAGGCGTGCTCTTGAATCTGGTGCAACTGCCACAAGGTGCAACCATGGAGCGCACCATAGACGCCATGGAAAAGATGCGTCAGTTCTACGCCTCTGAATCATCGGTGGAGGCAGTGTTTTCGGTCGCAGGCTTTAGCTTCTCAGGCCAAGGGCAAAACGTCGGCATGGCCTTCGTGAAGCTCAAAGACTGGAGTGAGCGTTCAGACCCCGCTCAATCGGCAGGCGCTATCTTAGGCCGTGCTTGGGGAGCGCTGAGCCAGATTAAAGACGCCACGATATTCCCAATTAACTTGCCCCCCATCCCAGAGCTGGGTACGGCATCGGGTTTTGACTTGCAGCTGCAAGACCGTAATAACCTTGGTCATGACAAAATGACCATGGCGCGCAATCAGCTTTTGGGTATGGCCGCACAGGATCCGCGTTTGGTGCGCGTGCGCCCCAACGGTATGCCCGATGTGCCGATTTTCCGCATCAACATCGACTATGAAAAAGTGAAGTCTTTGGGGCTAAGCGTAAGCTCGGTCAACCAAACCTTAAGCTCGGCTTGGGGTGGGGCTTATGTGAACGACTTTATCGACCGCAGTCGTGTGAAAAAAGTGTACATACAGGCCGATGCGCCCTTCCGCATGATGCCTGAGGATATCAACCAGTGGTATGTGCGCAATGCCAAAGGGGAAATGGTGCCCTTCTCGGCCTTTACCACCACCTCTTGGGATTTTGGCTCACCGCGCTTAGAGCGCTATAACGGTGTGCCTTCGATGAACATCCAGGGTGAAGCCGCTCCCGGTTTAAGTACGGGTGTGGCCATGCAAGCCATGGAAGAGCTGATTGCCAAATTGCCTGCTGGCGTGGGTTACGAGTGGACGGGCATGTCCTACCAAGAGCGCGTTTCAGGCTCGCAAACACCCTTGCTGCTAAGTATTTCGCTGCTCGTGGTGTTCCTGTGCTTAGCGGCCTTATATGAAAGCTGGTCTGTGCCCTTCTCGGTGATGCTCATCGTGCCACTGGGTGTGCTCGGTGCGCTGGTTGCGGCCATGCTGCGTAGCTTGGGTAACGACGTGTACTTCCAAGTGGGCCTGCTGACCACTATTGGTTTATCGGCCAAAAACGCCATTTTGATTGTGGAGTTTGCCAAATTGCAGGTAGACAGCGGTAAAGAGCTGATCGCCGCCACCTTGGAATCCGCACGCATGCGTTTGCGCCCTATCATCATGACCTCCTTGGCCTTTACTTTGGGCGTACTGCCTTTGGCCATCAGTACCGGCGCAGGTGCGATGAGTCGCCACGCCATCGGTACTGGGGTGATTGGTGGGGTACTGGCGGCAACCTTCCTCGCAATTTTCTTCGTACCGCTGTTCTTTGTGGTGGTGATGAAAATCAGCCAAAAACTTAAGAAAGTGCCTGTGCATTAGGAGCTGGGGGTTGGGTGTTGGGCGGGACGCGATGAACCCCCAACCCCCAACCCCAACCCCAACCCCAACCCCACACGTTTAGCGCTTGGCCTTATTTTTCCTAGGTTTCTCTTGCTTACTTACACACAGATACATAACCTGTGTAAGTTACAATTCGTAACAACTTAAAATAACAACAGACAGGACTTCGCCATGCGCATCTTACTGACCTTTCTTTGCTTTGGCCTGCTTAGCTTAGGCACTCAAGCTCAAACGCTGTCCATGCACGATGTGGAATACGAGGATCACTTGGCTCCTACGGCCGATAGCCCTGAACTGTTTTTGCGTGGCGCATCTTTGCGTCGCGTTTATGGCATTGTCGATACCTATGTGGGCTTGCTCTATGTAGGCAATAAAGACATTCCTTCTGATCAAATTGCCGGTGCCGATATTCCACGTCGCATGGAGTTTCGGTTAATCAGCAACCGCGTTACGTCTATGCGTTTTGTGAAGGTCATCGAAGAAGGTTTGGCACTCAATTCCAGCAAAGAAGAGATGACCATCATCGAGCCGCGCGTGCAAAAGCTGTTTAAGCTGTTTGATTACAAGTTTGTTAAGGGTACGGTAGGCATGATTGAGTGGATTCCCGCTCAGCAAGTTTCGCGCGTCACCATTAATGGTGAAATACGCGGCACGGTTCCTGGCAAAGATTTAAGCGATGCGTTATTACGCATTTGGATTGGCGATCACCCAGTAAGTGAACGCTTTAAGAAAGAAGTGCTTGGAATTGCTCAGGCAAACTGATCCCGCGCACCAGCAGCTGTAAGTTTTCCTCCCCACGATATTCATTGACATCAAGCTGATACACCAAGTGCAGAGTCTGCACTTGGTGCATAGGCCAGAGCGTCAAATCCACCGAAAACCAAATGGCATCCAGCACCTTTTGCGTCCCGAGAGGTTTTAGCTGCATTTTTAAATGCCGCTCACCGACCAAGCGCTGGCTTAGCACTTCAAATTCGCCGTGAAAAAGCGGATCAGGAAAAGCCTGCCCCCAAGGGCCTGCGCTTTTGAGCTCATGCGCCAAGTCCAAATTAAAGTCTTGGATTTTTAGTTGGCCGTCGGTTTCCAGCCGATGCTTAAGCTGCGCCTCGCTCAGATGGCGCGCACAGACTTGCGCAAATCGCTCACGAAACTCCTGTAAATGCTCGGCCTTAAGCGTCAGCCCCGCCGCCATAGCATGACCACCAAAGCGCGTAAGCAAATAAGGGGCTTCTTTGTGAACCTCATCCAAGGCATCACGCAAATGCAAGCCCGCCACCGAGCGCGCCGAGCCTTTAAGCAAGCCATCATCGGCCTTGGCTATGGCCACCACGGGGCGATGCGTTTTGTCTTTGACGCGTGAGGCCAATATGCCAATCACCCCCTGATGCCAATCCTCCTGATACAGCACCAAACCCGCAGGCATATGCCGATCTTGCTTAAATTGCTTTAAAAATTGCAGAGCCTCGTGCTGCATCCCCTGCTCGATATCGCGCCTTTGCCGATTGAGTTCATCCAGCTCCTGCGCCAGCTCTTGCGCGCGCGCGGGGTCATCAGTTAATAAGCACTCAATCCCTAAGGACATATCATCCAAACGCCCTGCGGCATTTAATCTAGGTCCTAAGGAGAAGCCTAAATCGGCCGCCACCAGCTTGGCTTGCGTGCGCCCTGCGACAGTCAGAAGCGCGCGAATGCCTGCGTGCGTAGCGTCTTGGCGAATACGTCTAAGCCCCTGCTCGACCAAAATGCGGTTATTGGCATCCAAGGGTACGACATCGGCCACAGTTGCCAAGGCAACGAAATCTAAATACTGCGCCAAGTTCGGCGCGGGATTGGGCAAAAGCCCCAAAGCTTGCAGGCGCGCCTTAAGCGCAATCAGCACATAAAACACCACGGTACAGCCGCAGGCCGCTTTACTCGAAAAAGTGCAGCCTGGCTGGTTAGGGTTCACTATCGCAGCAGCGTCAGGCAAAGTGCTGGCAGGCAAATGGTGATCGGTCACTAACACAGGCACACCCTGCCCTTTTGCGTAGGTAATGCCTTCGTGCGAGGCAATGCCGTTATCCACAGTCATAATGACATCAGGCTGCTTAGTGAGCGCAAACTTGGTGAGTTCCAAAGACAAGCCATAACCGTATTCAAAGCGGTTGGGCACGAGATAATCTACCTGTGATGCCCCCAGTAAGCGCAGTGCGCGCACCGCCAAGGCCGTACTGGTTGCACCGTCCACGTCAAAATCGCCTACCACCAACAGCCTTTTGCCGTCGCGCACCACAGGCACAAGTACATCCACAGCCTGCTCTATGCCTTTTAACCCCTGCCATGGCAGAAGGCGCGCCAGCACCAGATCCAGCTCAGCGCGGGTTGTGACTCCGCGTGCGGCATAAATCCGTGACAGCACAGGGTGCACAGGCAAAAACACATCGGTGGGAACGGGGCGCTCTAAGATAAAAGTCATAGCAAAATACGAAAACAGATGAGGCGGGCATGGTATCACAACTCCTCATCACGCAGCCGCCAGAACACAGGAAAGCGCGGTAGGCCGCTACTGGTATAGCCTTGGTATTTGTAAGTGATGATGCTACCAATGGGCGGAGGATTTTGACGTTCCTTATCACTAAAGCCCGTACCTATACGCACCTCTCGGCCATTTTCCAAACGCACCAACAGCGCCCCGAGCTGCCCCTGATATTTGCCTTTACCTAGTAGATGCGCGAGCACTTTGGCTTCGGCGTCCTGCCACGGCTTGAGCTTGATCAGGTCATCGCTGCGCCCTGCGCGATAAGGTGCGGCGAGCCTGCGCAGCATCAGCCCCTCTGCGCCTGCGGCAACGATGCGCTCCAGCTCCTGTTGCAGCTGCGCCGCCGATGAAAACTGCCGCTGCGGCGCAACTTGAATTTGTGCATCCTTGGGCAAGCGCTTGAGCCTCGCCAAACGCACAGAAAAATCCCCCTCGGTACCGGGCGCATCAAAAAGTATCAGCTGCACCTCTTGCCACTCTTTGGCATAGCGTTCCGCTGTTGTCGAAAGCTTGAGCAACGCTTGCGCTCGGGCAAAGCTTTGCCGCCCAAACCACAGCTCACCCTCGACGGCAAAATCGGGCAGTCTTTTTTTAAACTCCACAGGAGCAAGAATAAGATGCCCTTGACGGCTCCACAGCTGCTGCCCATCCCAATAGGCGCGCACGCCATCGTACTTTTCACTGACGCTGTACTCGGCCACACGCACCTTCTGCTGATACAAGCTGGCCAGCGCCAACTCAGGGGCCGCTAGCACCACTTGGCTCCAAAACCACAGCCACAACACTCCACTTTTAAACCACATTGCCACCTCCTGTAGTCAATCTAGACGCGCTAGCTTACACTCCTGCGTTTTTCCTCCTATCAGGCAGAGTTCGTAATGAAAGAAAATCGTTTAAGCCGTTTAGTTTCCAGCCTCAATAAGCTGCCCACTGGTCTGCGTACTTGGGCACTGTCCACTGTGATTGGCCGCATCGTGCGCTTTGCTGGCACGGCCGGCTGCCGTGTTGAAAAGCTCAGCGCAAACGAATGCGTCATCGTGCTGCGCAACAAAAAGAAAGTACAAAACCACATAGGTAGCGTACACGCTGCTGCCATGGCACTGATGGCCGAATCCGCTACGGGCTTTATCACTGGCCTAAGCGTGCCAGACAGCCGTATTCTGGTCATTCGCAACCTGGAATTGGAATACATTCGCCGCGCCACAGGCGATATGAAAGCCGTCGCAAGCTTCAGTAATGAGCAAGTCGCCTTTATTCAAAACACCGAAAAAGGCGAAATCCAAGTGCCTGTCGTCATCACCGACAGCACCGGCGCTGAAACCGTCAAAGCGCGCATGGTTTGGGCCTGGACGCCGAAGAAGAAATAGGCCGAGCGCTGGGCATTTTTGACCCAAAGTGGCTTTCTCTCTATAATCGCGGGCTTTTATTTCCCACCCTCCTTTCTTTGCAGGAAAAGCCCGTGATTTCTACCGCTAACGTCACCATGCAATTTGGTGCCAAGCCCCTTTTTGAAAACATTTCCGTTAAATTTGGTGATGGCAACCGCTATGGCCTGATTGGTGCCAACGGCTGCGGTAAGTCCACCTTTATGAAAATTCTCGACGGCAGCCTAGAACCCAGCGCAGGCAACGTCAGCGTGTCCCCAGGCGAGCGCTTGGGCAAGCTGCACCAAGACCAGTTCGCCTTTGAAAAATTTACCGTACTCGACACGGTGATGATGGGCAACAAAGAACTCTGGGCCATCAAACAAGAAAAAGACACCATCTACGCCAACCCTGAAGCCACCGAAGCCGACTACATGCGTGCGGCGGAGCTTGAAGGCGAGTTTGCCGAGCTGGACGGCTACACCGCCGACTCACGCGCAGGCGAGCTGCTGCTCGGTGCGGGCATTGGCATTGAATTCCACAACGGCCCGATGAGCGAAGTCGCCCCTGGCTGGAAACTTAGGGTGCTCTTGGCGCAGGCGCTGTTTTCTGCGCCCGATATTCTGCTTTTGGACGAACCCACCAACAACTTGGACATCAACACCATTCGTTGGCTGGAAAACATCATCAATAACATGAAGTGCACCGTGGTCATCATTTCGCACGACCGTCATTTCTTGAACTCGGTCTGTACGCACATGGCCGACATCGACTACGGCGATATCCGTATTTATCCAGGTACCTACGACGACTTTATGATTGCCTCAACGCAAGCGCGTGAGCGCCTGCAAGCCGATAATGCCAAGAAGAAAGCGCAGATTGCCGAGCTGCAACAGTTTGTGTCGCGCTTTAGTGCTAACGCATCTAAGTCCAAACAGGCCACCAGCCGCGCCCGTCAAATTGATAAAATCAAAATCGAAGACATTAAGCCTTCGAGCCGCCAGAGCCCTTTTATCCGCTTTACGCAGGAGAAAAAACTGCATCGTTTGGCCTTGGAAGTGGCTGGCTTGGCGCACAGTTACGAGGGCGACAACTGGCTATTTAAAAACACCAACTTATTGATTGAGGCGGGAGAGAAAATCGCCGTAATCGGTGCCAACGGCGCGGGTAAAACCACCTTCTTAAAATGCTTGGTCGGTGCGGTAACGGCCAGCAAAGGCCAAATCAAATGGGCTGAAAATGCCAACGTCGGCTACTACGCTCAGGATCACGAATACGAGTTTGCTAATGGCGGCACGCTCTTTGAATGGATGGAACGCTGGAAAAGCCTCGAACACGACGACCAGATCGTGCGCGCCACCTTAGGCCGCCTACTCTTTAGTACCGACGAGACCAAAAAATCGGTCAAAGTCTGCTCGGGTGGAGAAAAAGGCCGTCTGCTTTTTGGCAAACTAATGATGGGCAATCACAACGTGCTGATTATGGACGAACCCACCAACCACATGGATATGGAATCCATCGAGTCTTTAAACTTAGCGTTGGAAGTGTATGAAGGCACTTTAGTTTTCGTATCTCACGACCGTGAGTTTGTATCCTCGTTGGCCACACGCATCATTGAGATTCGCGATCATGAGATAGTGGACTTCCACGGCACCTACGACGAATACCTACAGGCTCAGGGCGTGCAATGAGCTAGGTCACCTGTGTATTAAAAAAGTGCTATATTCAGTGCCCTTGCTTGCAGTAACGAATAAAGACAGGAGACACCATGCGCCGCATCACTCGTGAAGACTATCCCGTTGATACCTTGCAACGGATTGTGGGTGGCGTCACCTTCTTCAAAGAGCTGATTCAACATCATCCCGAGCAGTTTGAACTGCTGATGAGCGTGGCTAGCTTCGTTACCGCCGATGAAAATGAAGTCATACTGCACAAAGGCGACGACGCCAATGTGCTGTATTTTCTGCTCAAAGGCTCGCTTGCGGTGCTAAGTGAAGGCGTCAACAGCAAAGTTTTAAACGAAATTCACGCAGGCGAAATGTTTGGTGTGATGGCCATGGTGCTGAGCAACAAACGCTCGGCGTCCTTGAAAGTTCATAGTCGCACCGCGTTACTTGCAGGCATCGACTTCCTGCACTTTAACGATCTCAACGACTATTCATTATTTAGCTTGGATACCAAAATCCATTTCTTTCGCACCGTGAACAACCACATTCGCTGGCACTTGGAGCAAAAGAAAATCGGCAGCCCCAACCATCCTCTGGTTACCAAACTGCGTGCTCTGCCTATCTACAGCAAAAGCAAAAACACCCAAGAAGAGCTGGCTTTCTTACACAACCAAGCGCAACTGCAAGCGCAGCTTCTGTGCGAATGGAATGCCACCACGAACTACTCATAAAGAGGGTGACAAATACGCAAACCCCTGCTTTTTTCTGATAAAACACAAGCATAGAATACGCGCCACCTTAACTTTGCAATGGCGGATATAACATGCCGGATTTTCTACCCTACCTTTTAGTGTTTTTTGCGATACTTGGATTACTCTCCGTTATCTTTGAAGAAGTCACCCACATTAACAAAGCCCAATCTGTGCTGTTCTTTGGCACCATTTCTTGGGTCC
>JBDKHD010000005.1:0-13846 GCA_039797885.1 Pseudomonadota bacterium | reverse complement strand
CCAGGAGATGGCTGGCTGGTGTTTGCGACCAATACTTTGGCCACCGAGGTGAAGATTTTTACCGCGCCGCAGCAAATGAGCAAAGCGTGGAAGGCCTATCAAAGTGGCGACAAAGCCGCACTGACGACGGCAACGGCGGCGGCAAAAACCGCCGATTATCGCTGGCAGCTTGCCGCTTCGGGCTCGGTGTTAACACTCAACTATCGTTTTTAACCGATTTTTAGCCCTTGGCATGGCTTTAGCATAAGAGCCTGTAGGTTCGACTCGCGATAAGGAGTAAGACATGCTAAATGCCATCGGCAATTATTTGCAGCAGTTGCCACTGGGCTACAGCCAAAGTAGCGAGGCTGCGGCCGTGGAGGCGGTGCCTTCGGCCTCGACTGCCCTAAGTGCCGCAAGTGAAAAACAAGAATACGCGCCATCGGCACGCGCGCTTTTGCTCAGTGCCGTGGCGCAGGATTTTAATGTACGCGCGCTCGATGACGAGGCTTTGCCAAAGCTGCAACAGCAATTGTTGCAGTACGGATTGATCGGTGGGCGCGACCTCGATGCTTTTGCGCTGCTTAATACCGCGAGGCGTGAGCTGGGTGAGAGTGACAAGCTCGATGCCTTGGATTTAATCGACCATGCCCAGCAGGACTTAGCGCAGCGCCCTTCCTCTTACAGCCAAAGACAGCAAATCGGGCGCTTGCATGTGTTATTGCAGAACCTCGATTCGGCCTATCAGGTGCAGGCTTAAAAAGTCGTTTCTACCCATTCTTTCAGCCAAAACAGCGCGTCCTCATCGGGCGTGGCGGTTTCAGTGGCGTCGATGGTCACGCGCGGTACGCTTTGCCGTCCTTGCAGCTCTAAAAAACGCTCCTCAAATAAGGCTCCCGCATTACAAAATGTATCGTCGTAAGAGCTGTCACCTAAGCTTATGACGCCAAAAGGACGGCCTTGTTGCAGCGGAAATTGCTCTTCCAGCTCGCTATAAAAAGGCAGGATGTTGGCGGGCACATCCCCTGCGCCTGTGGTGGCGGTGCAGATGAGCACGGCATCGGGGTTTAGGCTGTTCAGTGCGGCGACCGAAGCGCTTTTATCCAGCTGCACTTGGTGGCCAAGACTTTGTAGCAAGCTTTGGCAAGCCTGTGCGACGGCAAGTGCCGTACCTGTAACGCTGCCTACGGCTAAATAGATGCTGGCCATAATGGCTCCTAAAAAAAGGGCGCATTATAGCCTAGGGCTTAGGAATGTTTTAAGGCTTTGAGGGTGAGCTGGTGCTGTGCGGCTTCGACTACTTTTTGCAGGCGGCGCATTTCTTGGTCGAGGTCACGGCGCGACCAAGCACTGAGTGTTCCGTGAGCATTGCTTAGGGTAATGGCTTCATTAAAAATGCTGCGCAGGTGGGTTTGCACATCCTGCAAGGAGCGCTTGGACAGCAGCCAAGCATAGATTTCGGCTTCATCGGCTTCGATTTTGGGAATACCTACGCCTAGATGCCATTCTTGCAATAAATGCTTAAAAAGCGGCAGAGGTTCGCGTACCGCTTTATGATTTTTAAGCCCAGATTCTGCTAAAGCCGAATTGATGCGCGCTAAAATCTCTTGAGGGGATGACCCTGAGTCTTGTGCTTTCATGACCTACGCTCCGATTTATGCTTTACTTTAATGAATATCAGTCTAGCGCACTTTAATAAAATGCCCAGTTCACCCAAAACCACAGAATTATTTGCTCGGTTTGAGCATTTTTTAAATGCCATTTTGCAAAAAATTTTCCCCAATTGGTATGCCAAAGCCGCTGCGCGTGAAATAAAGCTTTATCCCATCGGCAATTTAAATCCTTATAGTTTTTTAAGCCATCGCTGGTTGAGCCTGCCTGTGGTGTTGGAAAGTATTAAAAAAAGCCTGAGCGAGCAAGAGGATGATTGGAGCAAATTGACGCAAATACTGGATAAACTGGTGCGTGAGCAAGAATACACGCGCGCGCTTTCCATTTTAAGCATCGACGGTGTAGAGCAGTGCGCGCACGTTCAAGATTACCCCAGCCTTTTAAGTTATGGTGAAGACAACAGCAAAGAGGTGAGTATCGAGAGCGCCGAGGATTTTGATTTAAAAATCTATCAGGCTTTTCCCGAGGAAAATAAACCGCATCGCGTGGTGTATCGGGAGTGGGATGGTCGCTATTACTGGATCAATCCTGTCGAGCCTAAACTTTTAGCGGCGCTGCAAATTTATGCACAAAATAAGCAGCGCGACGGCGTTTTTCGCGCCACCATTCATGTCGAAAGTTTAAATACGCAGGCATTGGAAAGGCTTAGACAAAACTGGTGGTTGGTTTTGCTGCGCCGCGAACAAGCGCAAACCATGCACGATTTGATGAAACATGCGGGGCTTGATGTAGCCTTAGCAAATGTCGAATGGCGGCGCGATGACTTGGCCTTTTTGGTTGCGCGTAAAGCCGATCTTAAAGTTAATCGCATTTTGCTGAACTTGCTGGACGGGCGCTCGACGCAAGAAGTTTTGGAATTTGGCAGTTTTTTAAGTCGCAAACATTATCCATTTCGCGCCTCTTAACGGTACTGAGTGAAAAATGGGGGTGAAATGCTGCCACAAAGTGCGTAGAGTACAGTGCAACTAGAACAATAATAACGGTACTTCTATGATTCGAGGCACATGGAGCCTAACCGAACCTCTGGTTCCCGTGAACATCCCCGCCACTATGATTCGCGTTGGGATGGAAAAAGGCTTAAGCAAAGAACAGCTCCTTAAAAACGTGGGCATCAGTGCGGAACAGCTACAGGATCCCAGCACGCGTTTAACCTATCAACAGCTGCTGTTTTTAGCCAATAATCTGATTGCACTTTATCCTGCTCCTACCTTGGGGCTGGATGTGGGTAAGGCGATTAACATCAACCAATTCGGTATGCTCGGTTATGCAATTTTAAGCTGCGCTAATTTACGCAGCGCGTTGCGCCTTGGGCAAAAATACCACGCCCTGGTTGACCCGGCTTTTACTTTTGAAATAGTGGATCAGGGTGAAACCGTTGCCATACGCTTTACCTCGCATCTGCCGTTTGAATACATGTATCGCCTCGTGTGCGATGTGTTTTTAGGGATGTTTGCCAGCCTTGCGCGCTTTTTAACGGGCAATGAATTGCTGGATGCCAAAGAAATTCATGTCAATCACCCCGAGCCTGAGTACGCCAAGGCGTATTACGAGTTGACCAATTGCCCTGTGCTTTTTGATCAGCCGCGCACTGAAATTATTATGGATGCCGCTTTGCTGGATATGCCGCTTGCGATGGCCGACCAAGCCACGGCGCACATGGCGGAAAAACAATGCGAAGATATTTTGGCGCGAATGGGGCCTAAAGAGGGTGTCGTGGCTAAAGTACGCCGTATTTTGCTCAGCAACCCAGGTAATTTTTTGCCTGTGGATGCGGTGGCCAGCCACCTTGCAACCTCTACGCGCACACTTAGCCGCAGCTTGCAGGATGTGGGGACGTCTTATCAGCGCATTTTGGATGAAGTGCGCAAAGAAATGGCCATCGAATATCTGCGCAACTCCAATTTGCCCATCGAAGAGATTGCCGCGCTGGTGGGCTACTCAGACCCTTCTAACTTTCGCAAAGCCTTTCGGCGCTGGACGGGGCGCGCACCGTCTTATTATCGCGAAGATCGTTAAAGCTAAAACAGCGCCAGCTGTTGCCTGTCTACCTCAGGAAGCCGTCCGCCTAAACCCAATAGGCGCACGGCTTTTTCGTTTTTTTGCAGCACCTGTTTGAGTAGCTGAGTAAAACCTTCGACACTGGCGTGATTGTGACTGTCGGTGAGCGTGGTTTGGCTGAAATCGGCAAATTTAACTTTGATAAAAGGCGCAAGGCTGTGCAGCTCCACTCCTGCACGCTGAGCTCGGCCTTGAAGCTTTTGCCATAGCTCAGGCAAGGATTGCAGGCAGGCTTCTTGGTTGTCTAAATCCTGCAAAAAAGTGTGCTCTACGCTCAGAGATTTGCGCTCGTAATCGCTGCACACTGGGCTGTGATCTATGCCTTGGGCGCGCTCAAACAGCAGTGCTCCTGTGCGACCAAAGGTGCGTACCAGATCAAAGAGCGCCCAGTTTTGCACGTCTTGGCAGGTAAAGAGTTGGTAGCGAGCGAGGCGTTTTTGCTGCGCAGGGCCAATGCCTGGAATTTTGGCCAAGGGCAGGCTGGATATAAAGGCGGCAATGTCTTGCTGGCGAATAACGGTTTGACCATCGGGCTTTTGCCAGGCCGAAGCCACTTTGGCTAGAAATTTATTGGGCGCAACGCCTGCCGAAACGGTGATGCCGACTTCCTGCTTTATGCGTTGGCGGATGGCTTGTGCAATCAGGCTGGCGCTTTGGCTTGGGTCAAGTTCTAAATAGGCTTCGTCGATGGACACAGGCTCAAAGGCTTGAGCGTAGGGTTTTAAAATCGCCATCACTTCTTTGGAGACGGCACTGTAAAGTGCCATGCGCCCTGGTAATAAAGTTAAATTGGGGCAGATTTGCTTGGCTTTGACGCTGGACATGGCCGAGCGCACGCCAAAAGCACGAGCGGGGTAATTGCAGGTGGAGATGACACCGCGACAGCTGGTGCCACCAATGGCCAGCGGAATATCGCGCAGGGCAGGATTGTCGCGCATTTCTACGCTGGCAAAAAAACTATCGCAGTCGATATGAATGATTTTTCTTGGCTGTTCTTTGGGCATAAATTCGGGTTTTTAAAATACGCTAGCAACGACCGCATTCAGAGTGCGGAACAATAAGTCTGTATATTTGTACAGTATATCTGCTAAAAAGCTGACAGCAAGAGGGCGAAGTGTTAATTTGAGCGCCATTTTTAGGGAGGCCAATGTGAGCCAGCTTATTCAAGCCAAAAGCCAGTTATTGCAGCTTATCGCGCGGCCAGAGCATCGCTTTGCCGAAACTTTGGCCTTTATCGAACAGCATTTTTTCTACACCCCAAGCGCCTTTCGTAATGGCGATTTACCAAGCTCCGCCAGTGAAAACCAAGGCAGCTGCAAAATACTGGCGCTGGCCAAGCTGTGGCAGCTTTCTGTGCCTGAAGTGCTTGGGTGTTTTGGTGAACATTATCGTGCGCTTAAGCAAGAGCCAGAGGGCCACTCGCACCCGAATTTGCGCCGTATTGAGCGCGAAGGGCTTGTGCAAATTGAGTTTGAGATTTTTCCTTTAACAGCGAAGGACACCGATTGATGGATGGGATTTTAGCGCTCAAGGCAGGGACGGTTGCGCTCTCGACCTTGGAGATTTTGACCAACGATTTAAGTGCTTTTGAAGCGGCCTTGGCGCGAAAGCAAAGTGAAGCCCCCAGTTTAATGCGCAATTTTCCCTGCGCCGTCGATGTGGCAGGACACACGCCAGAAGGCTTGGATTTATGCGCGGCTTTGGTTTTGTGCAAGCGTTACGGCCTCTTGCCCGTGGCGGTGCGTAATGCCGATGCGCTCTGGCTGCCTTTGCTGGATAAGCTTCAAATTGCCAATTTAGGCTCCAGTCGCGTGCGCACTACGACAGGCAGTACGCAGAAAAAACGCCCGTTGCGCATTTATAAAGGCCATGTGCGCTCGGGGCAGCAGGTGTTTCACGACGGCGATTTAGCTATTTTTGGTACGGTCAGCGCAGGGGCGGAAGTTCTGGCTTGCGGCGACTTACACATTTATGGCGTGCTGCGTGGGCGCGCCTTGGCGGGTATTAAAGGCGATGAAAACGCCACCATTATTTGCGCTCAGGGTTTTGATGCTGAGCTGGTGGCCATAGCAGGGCAGTATAAGGTTTTTGAAGAGTCGCAAAAAAGCACAGCGCCCACTTGCGTGCGCTTACAAGATGGCAGCTTGAACATCACCGCTATTTCATAAATACTGCCCACACATTTTTTTTCACCATGGATGTTTATTGTGGCCAAAATTATTGTTGTGACCTCGGGTAAGGGTGGCGTTGGCAAGACCACCACCAGTGCAGCCTTCGCTGCGGCGCTGGCATTAAAAGGGCATAAAACGGTTGTTGTCGATTTCGACGTAGGCTTGCGCAATTTGGATTTGGTTATGGGCTGTGAGCGTCGAGTGGTCTATGACTTGGTTAACGTAGTGCAAGGCGAGGCCAATTTAAAACAAAGCCTAATCAAAGATAAGCGCCTGCCCAATCTCTCTATTCTGCCCGCCTCGCAAACTCGCGACAAAGACGCGCTCACCCGTGACGGCGTGGGCAAAGTGCTGGATGAGCTGGCGCAAGAGTTTGACTACATAGTGTGCGACTCGCCCGCAGGTATCGAGCAGGGCGCGCAGCTGGCACTGTATTTTGCCGATGAAGCCATAGTAGTCACCAACCCTGAAGTATCCTCGGTGCGCGACTCAGACCGCATCATCGGTATTTTGCAAAGCAAATCGCGCAAAGCCGAACAAGGAGAAAGCGTAAAAGAGCACTTGTTATTAACGCGCTACAACCCTGCACGCGTCGAGCGTGGCGAAATGCTTTCTGTGGCCGACGTCGAAGAAATTTTGGCCATTCCGCTTTTGGGCGTGATTCCTGAATCCGAAGCGGTGCTTAAAGCCTCCAACCAAGGTGTGCCAGTGGTGCACGACAGCGACAGCGACGCAGGCCAAGCCTACGACGATGCCGTGGCGCGTTATTTGGGTGAAAATCGCCCGCACCGCTTTTTGGAAAAACAAAAGAAAAGCCTCTTGCAGCGCGTATTTGGAGGTTAGCTATGAGCTTGATGGATTATTTACGCAAAGAGAAAACCACCAGTGCCAGCATTGCCAAAGAGCGCTTGCAGATACTGGTTGCGCATGATCGCGCGCGCGTAGGCAGCCCAGATTACTTGCCAAAATTACAGCAAGAAATCATGGCAGTGATTCGCAAATACGTTGCCATCGACGACGAGCAGGTGACCGTCAGTCTTGAGCAGCAAGGCACCACTTCGGTGCTGGAGCTCAATGTGATGTTGCCTGAGCGCTAGGCAAGCTTGCCGCTAGGGGGTGAACTGTTTATAGTTCAGCCTCTTAGTTTTTTATCACCCACGGAGTTTCTGGTGTTCTGCTTGATAAAACCTCCCTATTCATGGCCGCAATTAAATAGTCGATGGTGAAGCTCGGCCCTCTTTCGCCTGCACTTTTTTCATCTTTATTTTTTGCGATAGGTTTTTATGACACCCGAACAATTTTCCGCATTGGCCGCCCAAGGCTATAACCGTATTCCTGTTACTCGCCAAGTTTTGGCCGATCTTGATACGCCACTAACCACCTATTTAAAACTCGCCAACACGCCTTACAGCTATTTGTTTGAGTCTGTGCAAGGTGGCGAAAAATGGGGGCGTTATTCCATGATTGGCCTAAGCGCCAAGCAAATTCTGAGTGTGCGCGGCCAGCAGGTACAAATCCTTGTCGATGGCAAGCTGAACGAGGAATATCAGGTTGAAGATCCGCTGGCCTTTGTTAGCGAATTCCAACAGCGTTTTCGCGTTGCCGATTTAGGCGAGCTGCCGCGTTTTAATGGCGGCTTGGTCGGCTATTTTGGCTACGATGTGGTGCGCTATGTTGAGCCGCGCTTAAAAAAATCCTGCCCCAAAGACGATTTAAATACCCCCGATATTTTATTAATGGTGTCACAGGAAGTAGTCGTCTTTGATAATTTAAGCGGCAAAATACATTTAATTGTGTTGGCTGATCCAAGTTTGCCCAATGCGCTGGCTCAGGCCGAGCAGCGCCTAGAGGCTCTGCGCCATAAGCTGCGTGCGCCTTATACGGGGGTAGTTGGTCAGCCTTTGGCTAAGCCTGCACAAATAGCAGAAAGTGATTTTAAATCGCTCTTTGGCGAAAACGAATTTCAGCAAGCTGTCGAAAAAATTCGTCAATACGTTTTAGCAGGCGACATCATGCAATGCGTTATTTCTCAGCGGATGCGCGTGCCTTACACGGGCGACCCTGTAAATATTTATCGTGCGTTGCGCACCTTAAACCCTTCACCTTATATGTATTGCCTGAATTTGGGTGATTTTCATGTGGTGGGTTCCTCGCCTGAAATTTTAGCGCGCTTGGAAGACGGTGAAGTTACAGTGCGCCCTATCGCAGGCACGCGTTATCGCGGCAAAACTCCAGCAGAAGATTTAGCGCTAGAGCAAGAATTATTAAACGACCCCAAGGAAATCGCCGAGCATTTAATGCTTATCGATTTAGGCCGCAATGATGTTGGCCGCGTGGCCAAAGTGGGCGAAGTCAAAGTGACGGATAAAATGGTGGTCGAACGCTACTCGCATGTGATGCACATTGTTTCTAATGTGACGGGCAAGGTAAAAGACGGTGTGAGTGCGATGGACGTGCTGCGCGCAGTGCACCCAGCCGGCACGCTCAGCGGAGCCCCAAAAGTGCGCGCCATGGAAATTATCGACGAGCTAGAAAGCACCAAGCGCGGCATTTACGGTGGCGCAGTGGGCTATCTAAGCTGGAACGGCAATATGGACACGGCCATTGCCATTCGCACTGCTGTGATTAAGGACGGCTATTTAAATATCCAAGCAGGTGCAGGCGTAGTTGCCGATTCAGTGCCGCGTTTAGAGTGGAAAGAAACTTTAAATAAAGGCCGCGCCATGTTTAAAGCCGTAGAAATGGCGCAGCTTGGTTTAGATAACTAACAGCGTCCCAATTTTAAGATCAAAGTCGCAGCATCCTAGATACCGCGACTTTGCCCATCGAGAGAAAAATCATGTTACTGATGATCGATAACTACGATTCTTTTACTTACAACCTGGTGCAGTATTTTCTGAGCTTGGGCAAGAAGTAAAAGTTTTTCGTAATGATGAAATTAGCCTAGCTGAAATCGAGCAGCTAAATCCAGCGCGCTTAGTGATTTCCCCAGGTCCTTGCACGCCCAACGAAGCGGGCATTTCTTTGGCTGCTATTAAACACTTTGCAGGCAAGCTGCCCATTTTAGGTGTGTGCTTGGGGCATCAAAGTATTGGTCAGGCTTTTGGCGGCGATATTATTCGCGCAGGCCAAGTGATGCATGGCAAAATCTCCGCTATTCATCATGCCAATATCGGTGTGTTTCAGGGCTTAAAAAATCCTTACAACGCCACGCGTTATCATTCATTAGTGATTGATAAACGCACCTTGCCTGAATGTTTGGAAATAACCGCCTGGACTGAAAACCAAGATGGCACCATGGAAGAAATTATGGGCGTGCGCCATAAAACTTTGGCCATAGAAGGCGTGCAATTTCACCCCGAGTCGATCTTAACGGAGCACGGCCACGACCTGCTCGCCAACTTTTTAAAAATGAAGGTGTGATATGGCCGACATGGAAATAAAAACCGCCTTAGCGCGCATTGCAGAGCGCCAAGATTTAAGCACGGAAGATATGATTTCGGTGATGCGTCAAATCATGCAAGGCCAAGCCGACGACGCACAAATTGGTGCATTTTTAATCGCTATGCGTATGAAAAGCGAAAGCATTGATGAAATTGTTGGCGCGGTGACGGTGATGCGTGAACTGGCCACAGGCATTAAAGTCGATAGCCCTTATGCGGTGGATATCGTAGGCACGGGTGGCGATGGCGCGAATTTATTTAATGTGTCCACCGCCTCGGCTTTTATTGTGGCCGCCGCAGGCGGCGTTGTTGCCAAACACGGCAATCGCGGCGTGTCATCGAAATCGGGCAGCGCCGATTTAATCGAAGCCATGGGTGTGAATTTGGCCATGACACCTGCGCAAGTGGAGCGCGCCATTAAAGAAATCGGCGTAGGTTTTATGTTTGCGCCCATGCATCACAGCGCCATGAAACACGCCATTGGCCCAAGACGTTCGCTGGGGCTGCGCACTATTTTTAATATTTTAGGGCCGATGACCAACCCCGCAGGCGTGCCCAACCAAGTGATTGGTGTTTTTAATAAAGCTTTATTGCGCCCAGTGGCCGAAGTATTGCGTCGTATGGGCAGCCGCCATGTGTTGGTGGTGGCCTCCAAAGATGGGTTGGATGAAATCAGTTTGGCGAGCGAAACCTACGCCTGTGAACTTAAAAATGGCGAAATTAAAGAGTTTATTATTCTGCCTGAAGATTTAGGTATTAAGCGTCAAGTGCTGTCTGACTTAGAAGTAAACAGCCCACAAGAAAGCTTGGCCTTGATTCAAGATGCCTTGGGTAAACGTGAAACCGAAGCTGGCAAAAAAGCGGCGGATTTACTGGCGCTTAATGCCGGTGCGGCTATTTATGTCGCCGGTGTGGCAACCAGTTTTCAAGATGGCGTCAGTATGGCTGAAGATGCCATTTATTTGGGTGCGGCGTTAGAAAAAATGAAAGAGTTGGTGAGTTTTTCTGAATGCTTAGACGGTGAGGCGCAGTTGTCATGAATACGCCAACCATCCTTAAAAAAATTTTGGCCACTAAAGAGCAAGAGGTTTTAGCACGCAGTAAGACTTTGCCTTTGGCCGAAATTAAAGCTCAGGCGTTGGATCAAAACCCCAATGAGCTGCGCGGCTTTTATCGCGCCATGAAAAGTAAAATCGCCCAAGGCCAGCCTGCGGTGATTGCAGAAATAAAAAAAGCGTCGCCCTCGAAAGGCATTTTGCGCGCGTATTTTGTCCCAGAAGACATTGCCGTAAGTTACGAAAAAGCCGGCGCGGCCTGTTTGTCGGTACTCACCGACCGTGATTATTTTCAAGGCCATGAAGATTATTTAAAAGCTGCGCGCGCCGCTTGTTCTTTGCCTGTGATTCGCAAAGATTTTCTTGTCGATCCTTATCAAATATACGAGGCGCGCACTTTAAATGCCGACTGCGTGCTGCTGATTGTGGCTGCGCTAAGTAAAATGCAGCTGCAAGATTTAGAAGGTATTGCCTTTGAGTGCGGTATGGATGTGCTGGTCGAAGTGCACAACGGCGAAGAGCTGGAAACGGCCTTAACATTAAAAACGCCTTTGCTTGGCATCAACAACCGCGATTTGCACAGTTTTAATTTAACCCTAGACACCACTTTAGGGCTGCTGCCAAAAGTGCCTAAGGATAAATTGCTGGTGACCGAAAGCGGTATTTTGGCGCGCGCCGATGTGGAGCTGATGCGCAGCCATCAGATTCATGCGTTTTTAGTGGGCGAAGCCTTTATGCGTGCGCAAAATCCTGGCGAAGAATTAGCCAAGTTGTTTTTTTAAAACAGAGCTTGGCAGGTCGGTGATGGCGTATTTATAACAGCGGTGGAATCACCGCAGCGGAATAGGCGAGCTGTTCGGAATTTAAAGCAGGCTGCTCGTCGTTCCACACCAACACATCGTAATAGCGGCGAATGTTTTGCACATAGTCCACAGGCTCTTGGCCTCGGGCATAGCCGTATTGGGTGTTCTTGTAGTATTTCTTTTGGCTAAGTCGCGGCAGCGTCTCTTTTACATCCAGCCACAGGTTGGGGTTGCCGCCGTTTTTTTCAGCCAGCTTGCGCGCATCTTGTAAATGCCCAAAGCCTACGTTGTAAGCCGCTAAGGCCAGCCAAGTGCGGTCGGGTTCGGATACCTCGGGCAAGCGTTCACGCAAGCGCGAGAGATAGAGCGCACCGCCATGAATGCTTTGCTTGGCATCCAAGCGGTTGGCAATTTTGAGCTCTCTGGCAGTGGGTAAGGTCAGCATCATCATGCCGCGCACGCCAGTGAAACTTTTGGCAGTGGGGTTCCAATGGCTTTCTTGGTAGCTCATCGCCGCAAGCAGACGCCAGTCAAAATTATGGTTGCTGCCTGCCCCAACAAAATGCGCCTTGTATTTATCCAGCTTGAGGTTGGTTTGCTGCACAAAACGGCTGGCACCAACGTAATCCAAAGTATCTAGATGGCCGTAAAAACGCTCGGACAGCGTGGCCAGCAGATTGCTGTTTTTGGCCGCAGCAAAAAAGCGTTTAGAGGCTAAATACAGGCTGTTGTCGCGGCTGTAGGGAAAGGCCCAGGCCATTTGATAGGAAGTTTTCGTCTTAAAGGCGATATCCAAATTGGGGAAATAGGCTTTTAAGATGCGAAACTCGTTTGAGTCGAGCAGGGTGTAATCCAGCGTACCGTTATTGACCATTTGCAGCAGATCGCTGCTTTCCAATTCGGTGCTTTCACTCCAAGTTAGGCTGGGGACGCCGCGCTGCCATTGGCGCAAGCGTTCGGCGTGGCTGGAGGAGGCGCTGACCATCAGTCGGCCTTGTGTTAACCCTAAAGGCGAGCTGGGCTTGGTGTCGCCACGGCGATAGATGACGGCCTGTTTGACGTCTTTGTAGCCTGTGCTGAAGCGAAACCAGCGTTCGCGTTCGGGGGTATGGGCGAGACCGGCCGCTGCGAAAGCGGCCTTTCCTGTCTCTAGGGTGTTAAGAAGGTCGGTGGTGTTATCGGCAACCACCATTTTGAGATTGACGCCCAAGTATTCGGCGAAGGCTTTGGCCAATTCGTATTCAAAGCCCGTGGGGCCGTCGCGGTCTTGGTAGTAGGTGGTGGGGCTGTTGCGGGTAACGACTACCAAAGTCCCCGTCATTTTTACCAGCTCTAATTGACTCGGTCGTACACTGCCAGAGAGGGTTAGCAAACAGAGCGCAACAGCTAACACTCGAGTTAATGGACGAAGCATGCCATACACCTTGGTTTATTTAAATAATTGCACTATTTTGGTGCATTTTCTTTAACTGGAGGGTATTTTAGTTTGCTTGTTGCCTAAAAAACAACCTTGAACGCTTAGGGTTTTTGTTACCATACTGTGTCGCTTTTCTAATGAAAAACGGCTAAGTCTTTGATTTAAAATTAAAATTCTTGGTCATAAAGCTTGCGTAAAGGGCGTTTTTAGCGCCTTGGAACAGTGCGTTGCGCAGGTGGCAGCGCCCTGTCTTGGCTAGAAGCGCAGGCGGGCTTCGGGTATGATGGCCGCCATTTTTTTGCTGATCCTCGCTCTGGAGTTTCCTCATGCTTGAGCTGCGTGGCGCACCTGCGCTTTCTGCCTTTCGCCAAACCAAAATCCTCTCTAAATTGCAACAAGCCGCGCCTACAGTGCAGTCGGTTTATGCTGAGTTTGTGCATTTTGCGGATTTAACCGCAGACTTAAGCAACCAAGAGGCGACTGTGTTGGAGCGGTTGCTGCAATACGGCCCTAAAGTGCCTGTGCAAGAAGGCAAGGGCGAGGTTTTTGTGGTGGTGCCGCGCTTGGGCACAATTTCGCCTTGGTCATCCAAAGCGACCAACATTGCGCAAAATTGCGGCCTCACCAAAATCAAACGTCTTGAACGCGGCCTGCGCTATTTTGTTACGGGTATCGCACCTGCACAGCGCGCCCAAGTCGCGGCGCTGCTTCATGATCGCATGGTCGAGATCGTCTTAAACAACAGCCTGGATGCGGCCAAGCTTTTCGTTAAAGCCGAACCTGCACTTTTTACGACTGTGGATATTTTGGTCGGTGGTCGTGCCGCGCTGGTGCGTGCCAATACCGAGCTGGGCTTGGCTTTGGCCGAGGACGAAATCGACTATCTGTTTAGCAGCTATCAGAACTTAGGGCGCAACCCCATAGACGTCGAACTAATGATGTTTGCTCAGGCCAACTCCGAGCACTGCCGCCATAAAATCTTTAACGCCAGCTGGGATATCGACGGCGAAGCACAAGACAAGTCGCTGTTTAAAATGATCAAAAACACTTACGAGTGCTACAGCGAGAACGTCCTTTCTGCATACAAAGACAACGCCTCGGTGATAACTGGCCACCAAGCAGGGCGTTTCTTTCCCAAGCCAGGTAGCAACGAATACGCCTACCACCAAGAAGCCATGCACATTCTGATGAAGGTCGAAACTCACAATCATCCCACTGCCATTGCGCCTTATTCGGGTGCAGCCACAGG
>JBDKHD010000004.1:0-5387 GCA_039797885.1 Pseudomonadota bacterium | reverse complement strand
TGTGGGTTTGGCGTTTTTAAAATCTTCAATGAGCATCGCTTCGATTTCGTGAGCAAAGTTTTTGTCGTTTATAAGCGCATTCATTTCAAAATTAATACGCAAAGAGCGGTTGTCCATGTTGGCGCTGCCGATGCTGCACCATTGCTCGTCAATTAGAAACACCTTTTGATGCAAAAAACCTTTCTGGTAAGTAAAAAACTGAATATGGCATTGGTTTAAGCTGGCAATGTAGCCTTGCATTGCGTGTTGCACTAGGCGGTTATCGTTGATGCCTGGCACTAAAATGCGCACATCAACACCGCGCAGCCCCGCCAATTGCAGTGCGCTGTAGAGGTTGTGGTCGGGAACAAAATAGGGGCTGACCAGCCAGCAGCGTTTTTGCGCGCTGTGAATAAGATGAGTGAAATACAGGCTGGCGCTTTCGGTGTCGTCGGCGGGGCCTGAGGCAATGCACATGACTTCGCTTTGGCCAAAGCTTGGGGCGACTTCCCAACGTAGGTTGGGAATTTTTCCTGTGGCCCAGTGCCAGTCTTCGCCAAAAATAAATTGAAAGCCCAGCACCGCAGGGCCTTGGATTTGCACTTGGGTATCACGCCAATTTGGTGCGCTTTTCCCATCGCCTAGGTATTCGTCACCGAGATTGTGCCCGCCGACAAAAGCGGTGTGGTTGTCGCAGATAACCAGCTTGCGGTGGTTGCGAAAATTCAGTTGTAAACGTGTGCGCACATGGCGGGTGTTAAAACGGGAGATGGCTACGCCTGCCTGTTTGAGCTTAAAAACATAGAGCTTGCTTAAGCCGCTTGAGCCGATTCCATCGTATAAAACGTAAACCTTTACGCCTGCTTGCGCTTTGCGCATCAGCAATTCAGCCAGTTTTTGCCCAGTGGTGTCGCTTCTTAAAATGTAAAATTGCACGCAAACGGATTGTTTTGCCGCCTCGATGGCGGCAAACATGCGCTCGTAAAAGGCTTGGCCTGAGCTAAGCAGCTGAACTTGGTTGCCGTTTAATAAGGGCAGGCGAAATAGCGGTAGCAGCGGCTCGCTTAGGCGCGTGCTGGCGGCTTTGTAAGGTTTGAGCTGTTGTAAAACTTGGCTTAGGAGACGATCCAGATTTTGATGACCGTGGCGGCGGGCGCGGACATAGCCATGAAAGCGGCGACTGCCAAAGAGGGCGTAGAGTGGCAGAGCCACGAAGGGCACCAGCAATAAGGCTAAAAACCAAGCGATGGTGCCTTGGGCGGTGCGCCCTTGCCAGAGTGCGTCGATGGCGACCAGAGTGCCAAGGCTATAAAGCAGTAGCGCCCATATCCACCAAGCCCACTCCAGCCAGCCTTCCATAGGTTATAAGCCTGCTAAACGCATAAACTCGGTGCGCGTGGCTTGGTTGGCGCGGAAATTACCGAGCATCACCGAGGTACGCATCATGGAGTTTTGTTTTTGGACGCCGCGCATCATCATGCACATATGTTGCGCCTCGACGATGACACCGACGCCTTGGCAGCCCGTGACTTCGCGTACGGCATCGGCGATTTGCTTGGTCATGTTTTCTTGGATTTGCAGGCGACGCGCAAACATATCGACAATGCGCGCAAATTTAGACAGCCCCAGCACTTTGCCATTGGGCAGGTAGCCAATGTGGCAGCGGCCAATAAAGGGCAGCATGTGGTGTTCACACAGGGAATAAAACTCGATGCCTTGCACTACCACCATTTCGTCGTTGTCGCTGGCAAAAACGGCGTTATTAACGATTTCGGCCAAGGTTTTTTCGTAGCCACTGGTGAGGTAACGCATGGCTTTGGCTGCGCGCTTAGGGGTGTCGAGCAAGCCTTCGCGGCTTACGTCTTCGCCCAGCTCGGTTAAAACTTGTTGATAAAGTGCATCCAGACTCATGTTGTATTCGCAATAAAGTAATCAAAGGCGGGAGTGTACTGAAAAGCCCAGCTCTAACCAAGCTTTAGGCCGAGGTTTCGACGGCAAGAATACCCTGTGCGCTGGCGTGTCCAAGCTGGTTTAAGTAGGCCAAAACGCCCGCAGGTGGCGCAAAATGGGCGGTCCAGTACAGGTACAGGGGTGCGGGGGGAGCATTTTTTAAGGCGCAGGCCTTTTGGCCAAGTAGGGTTTCCACGCGCCGAGCAATGGCCTCGCCGGAATCGATCCAATGCACCTGTGGCCACAGCTGAGCCAAAAAAGACTTGAGCAAAGGGAAATGCGTGCAGCCTAACACCACATGGCTCAGCGGGGGGGGCGTACTGAGCCAAGCCTGTAGGTGTTGTTGCAGCTCGGCAGTTTGCGGGGGAGTGGCTTGGCAAATAAAATCCTCGGCCCACTGCACCAGTGCGCTGCTGCCCATGCGCCGCACTTCACAGCCCTGGGCAAAGTCTTGAATGAGCTGGTCGGTATAGGTGCGATGAACGGTGGCGGGCGTGGCTAAAAGGCCAATGTGGCCGTTTGGAGCAAGTTCTGCCGCGACTTTAATAGCAGGGACGACCCCCACCACAGGAATGCTCAGTTGTTTGCGCAGCTCGGCCAAGGCCAACGTGCTGGCGGTGTTGCAGGCGATGACCAGAATATCGGGTTGCAGCTCGGCCACCGCGCTTTGGCAGACATCCAAAATACGGCGAATTAAATAATTGTCGGCTTTGGTACCATAAGGGAACGCATGATTGTCCATCAGATAGTGCAGGTTAAGCCCAGCACAGCGTTGGCGAATTTCTGTGAGGATACTTAAGCCGCCAACGCCTGAATCAAAAATAAGAATGTTGGCTGTCATGCTGGCCTAGAACAAAGAAAAGTTGCGCGCATTTTAGCAGCTCTTTAAGGGTCGTCTATACTCAGGCGCGTTGCAGGGGAGGGGATTGTGGATATTCAGGAATTAATTGAAAACGCCAGACGCAATGAGACCTTACTTGGGCGCTTGCAGGCCTTTGAATTAAAGCTGCTTTCGTGCCAAAACTGGGCGGCCTTGCTGGAGCTGTTGTTGGATGGTTTGCCTGCGCAATTTAGTTTGGCTGCTATTGGCTTGCGGCTGGTGGACGCTTCAGGTGAAATCAAAGCTTCCATTTTGCGCTCGTTGGATTTGGATAAGGGCGCACTGTTAAATCAAATCGAATTTCACTCGCGCTTAAGCCAAGCCAAGCCCGCCGCTTTTAGCCCACCGCCACCTTGGCAAAGTGGTTTGCTTTTGCCCTTAATTCGCAATAACGATTATTTGGGCGAGCTGCGTTTGTACGCCGATGACAGCAGCCGTTTCACCTCGGGCATGGCCACCGATTTTATGCAGCATTTAGCGGCGGTGATTGCCGCCTGCTTGGTGATGGTGCAGCAAACGGAAGAGCAGGCGCGGCTGGCTTTGACCGATCCCTTAACTGGGGCTGAAAACCGTCGTGGTTTCGAGCGTTCTTATAGCCGTCACTGGGCGCAGGGCTTACGCCAATACCATGTCTTTGCCATGCTGATGTTGGATTTAGATCACTTTAAACAGGTTAATGATGTCCACGGTCACGCCACGGGCGATCGGGCGCTAAAAATGCTTTGCCATACCTTAAAACAATTACTGCGACCCACCGACCATATTGGCCGCTTGGGCGGAGAGGAGTTTGCGCTGCTTTTGCCAGGCTGTGAGGCCGAACAGCTGCCGCAGGTGGTACGCCGCATTCAAAATGCCATTCGCACTATGGTGGTGCACAACGATCAGGGGCAGCAGGTGCTGATGACCGCCTCGGGCAGTTTTATCAGCCTCACCCCCAGGGCGCACGCCAATGTCTGCTTAGAGCAAGTGCTGGAGCATTTGGATGGCTTTTTATACAAGGCCAAAGCGCAAGGGCGTGATTGCTTTTTAAGCGCGAGCTAGTGCTTGGTTTAATGCAGCAGAGTAAGGCTTGGGAAATTATGCTGAGCCAGCCATTTAAGCTCACATAACAGCGCATCACGGTTTTTGTTTTCTAGGCGAAAGCGCTCGTTATCGATATGAAATTGCTCTTTTTTATTTAAGGCTTTGTAGGCATCCATAATGGGCATGGCGCAGGTGGCGCGCTGATGTTCGCGTAGCGTGGCCAGTTCGTCGCGTTGCCAAGTGGCGCCATCAAGACCTGTGAGCAAATAATGAATACGCATTACCCCTTCGGTAATTTCACATTGTTCGGCCAGCACCGAGCGTGCAATAAAACGTATGTCTTCCAATAAGCTCAGCTGCCGTTCGCGCAGCTTTTGTTTGGCGGCGGCTTGCGCCAAAGCCTGTTCGTTTTCAATTTGTTTAAGTTGGCTGTGCAGCGACCAGGCATAGTAAAGCAAGGCCAAAATAATGATGCAGGCCAGTGCCAGCAGCAGCGTGTACGGAATGTTCATTTAAGCTCCTAAACTTGCCCCAGTTCGCGCAGGGCTTCACTGGCCGTAAAAAATACTCGCCCAGGCGGGAGCTGTGCAAGTAAGGGTGTGGATTTTAGTTGTTGCAATACGGGGTTTTTAAATTCGGCCAAATGCAGCTCAATACCTTGCATGCGCAGCGCTTCGAGCAAGGTGCTGAGCGTTTGAAAGGCGTTATAGTCGATGTAATTGATGGCGCTGCCAACCAACACCACCTGCTTGATGCCTGCACGCGCATGCAAGCGCTGCATGATGATGTCTTGCAGGTATTGGCAGTTGGCAAAATACAGATTTTCATCGATACGAATCAGCAGAATTTCAGGGTGGGTATTGGTTTTGTAGTGCAACACATTGCGAAAATGATCGCTGTTGCCTACGCGCCCAACCTCGGCAATGTGCGGCATGCTGGTGCGTTTTAAATAGAGCACCAAAGACAGCAGCATACCCAGCAAAATGCCTTTTTCTGCACCACTGACAAGCACCATCACAAAGCTCAATAGCCACACCAGCCCTTCGCTTTTTTGAAAGCGCCAAGCCGCCACGGCATTTTCAAAACGAATTAACGGCCACGCGGCCAGAACAATGATGACGCCCAGCACCGCCTGCGGCAGCAGCTTAAAAACCTGATTGGCAAACACGCAAAAAAGCCCAACCAAAAGCACGGTAAAAATGCTCGCCATTTGGGTTTTTGCGCCTGCGGCTTTGTTGACCAGTGTGCGGCTAAAACTGCCTCCTGTGGGAAAGGCTTGGCTTAGTGCCGAGGCGATATTGGCCGCACCCAAGGCCATCAGCTCTTGATTTTGCTTGGCACTGCTTTGCCCGTTTTCTTTGATGGCTTCGCTGGCAGACAGGCTAGAAAGATAAGCAATTAAAGCTAAAACCGCCGATGACGGCAGCAGGGTTTTCCATTCGCCAAGGCTAATAGAGGGGAAACCCAAGTGCGGCAAACCTTGCGGCAATTCACCCACCACGCTTAGGTTCGGCTGTTGCCAGGCCATATAAGCAATGCCTAGTACCACCGCAAG
>JBDKHD010000003.1:0-7215 GCA_039797885.1 Pseudomonadota bacterium | reverse complement strand
CCAAACTTCCGCGCAAACGCGAGTCAGAGCAGCAGTCAAAGTGGTTTTACCGTGGTCAACGTGACCGATGGTGCCTACGTTGACGTGGGTTTTGGTACGTTCAAAAGTTTCCTTAGCCATATCACACCTCAAAAAAGATTCATATTAAGTACGGTTTATAATTGCATTAGTCACATTGTTTGGTGCTTCTGCGTATTTTTCAAATTCCATGGAATAGGTGGCACGGCCTTGCGAGGCAGAGCGCAAATCAGTGGCATAGCCAAACATTTCAGATAAGGGCACGCTCGCATTGACGACCTTGCCCGACAAGCTTTCATCCATGCCTGAAATGAGACCACGACGGCGATTGAGATCGCCCACCACATCACCCATGTATTCTTCTGGCGTCACCACTTCAACCTTCATTAAGGGTTCAAGTAATACAGCATTGCCTTGCACAGACAGCATTTTGGTTGCTTGGCTGGCGGCAATTTTAAACGCCATCTCGCTGGAGTCGACATCGTGATAAGAGCCATCAATAAGAGTGGCTTTCAAACCAAGTAAAGGGTAGCCCGCCAAGACACCATTTTTCATTTGTCCGGCGATACCTTTTTCGACTGCGGGTATGTATTCCTTCGGAATCACACCACCAACGATTCCATTGACGAATTCCAGCCCTTCGTTTTCCGTAGGCTCGAATCGAATCACGACATGGCCGTACTGACCACGTCCGCCCGATTGCTTAACAAACTTATTGTTAATCTCAACCGTGCTGGTAATTTTTTCGCGGTAAGCCACCTGAGGCTTACCAATATTGGCCTCGACCTTAAACTCGCGACGCATACGATCGACGATGATTTCAAGGTGCAGCTCGCCCATGCCTGCGATAATGGTTTGCCCTGTTTCGGGGTTGGTTTCAACGCGGAATGAGGGGTCTTCTTGCGCTAAGCGCCCCAAGGCCAAGCCCATTTTTTCTTGATCGGCTTGAGATTTCGGCTCAACCGCAATGGAAATCACCGGCTCAGGGAAATCCATTTTCTCTAAAATAATTTGCGCATCTTGGTCGCATAGAGTGTCGCCGGTGGTGACGTCTTTCATGCCAATCAAGGCGGCAATGTCGCCAGCGCGTACTTCTTTGATGTCGTCGCGGTCGTTGGAGTGCATTTGCACCATGCGGCCAATGCGCTCACGCTTGCCTTTGACCGAGTTAAAGACCGCATCGCCGGTATTTAGCACACCCGAATAGACACGGATAAAGGTCAATGAGCCGACAAAGGGATCGGTGGCAATTTTAAAAGCCAGCGCCGAAAACGGCTCGTCGTCAGTAGAATGACGTTCTGCAGGCGTTTCACCAGCATCGGGCAAATGCCCTTGAATGGCTTTTACTTCGGTCGGTGAAGGCAGGTAATCAATGACGGCGTCCAGCACCGCAGGCACGCCTTTATTTTTAAACGCCGTGCCGCAACAGACAGGGACAATCTCATTAGTCAGAGTGCGCTTGCGCAGCGCGTCTTTGATTTCGGCTTCAGAAAGCACTTCGCCTTCTAAGTATTTATTCATCAACTCTTCGCTGGCTTCGGCCGCCGCTTCGAGCATTTTTTCGCGCCACTCTTGCGCCAGCTCCAACAGCTCAGCAGGAATGTCTTGCTCGACAAAGGTCATTCCTTGGTCGGCTTCATTCCAAATAATGGCTTTCATACGCACCAAATCAACATGGCCTTTAAATTGGTCTTCGCTACCAATGTTGATTTGGATGGGAATGGCGTTGGCTTTTAAGCGTTTTTTTAGCTGATCAACAACGCGAAAAAAATCAGCTCCCGTACGGTCCATCTTGTTGACGAACACGATACGAGGAACTTCGTATTTGTTGGCTTGACGCCATACGGTTTCTGTTTGCGGCTGCACACCAGCGGAGCCACAAAGCACGACAACAGCGCCGTCGAGCACACGCAATGAACGCTCTACCTCAATGGTAAAGTCGACGTGCCCAGGGGTGTCGATAAGGTTAATACGATGCTGATCGTATTGCTTGGTTGAGCCAGACCAGAAGCAGGTGGTAGCGGCGGACGTAATCGTAATACCGCGCTCCTGCTCCTGTTCCATCCAGTCCATGGTAGCCGCACCGTCATGCACCTCGCCCATTTTGTGGGATTTGCCTGTGTAAAACAGGATGCGCTCGGAAGTGGTGGTTTTACCCGCGTCCACGTGCGCACAAATACCAATGTTGCGATAACGATCAATAGGGGTGGCGCGTGACACTTTGGCTACCTCGAACTAATTAGAAGCGATAGTGAGAGAATGCACGGTTCGCTTCAGCCATACGATGAACGTCTTCACGTTTCTTAACAGCTGAGCCTTTGCCTTCACAAGCTTCTAACATTTCGTTCGCCAGACGTTGAGCCATGGATTTTTCGCCGCGCTTACGAGCAGCATCCACCAGCCAGCGCATAGACAGCGCTTGACGACGATTGGGGCGTACTTCGACGGGCACTTGGTAAGTGGCGCCACCCACACGGCGAGCTTTCACTTCGACCATGGGCTGAACGGCTTCCAGAGCCTTTTCGAATAATTCCAATTCTTTGCCAGCCTGTTTTTTTGCAATGATTTCCAGTGCGCCATAAACAATGCTTTCTGCAACGGATTTTTTGCCACTTACCATTACATGGTTCATGAACTTGGCCAGGGTGACATTCCCAAACTTGGGATCTGGCAGAATTTCGCGCTTCGCAGCGACGCGTCTTCTTGGCATGATAAGCCCTCTTAGGTCTTCAGGTCAGTCTGAGCATCTTGTAAACAAAAGTCTCAGCCTTACTCTTATCCAATAAATCTAAGAAATTATTTCTTAGGACGTTTAGCACCGTATTTAGAACGGGCTTGTTTACGTTTCGCAACACCTGAGGTATCCAGAGCACCGCGAACTGTGTGATAACGCACACCAGGTAAGTCTTTAACACGACCACCACGGATCAGCACCACACTGTGTTCTTGCAAGTTGTGGCCTTCACCACCGATGTAAGAACTTACTTCAAAGCCATTGGTTAAACGCACACGGCACACTTTACGTAGTGCTGAGTTAGGCTTTTTAGGCGTAGTGGTATATACACGAGTACATACACCACGACGCTGAGGACAGGCTTGCAGTGCAGGCACGTCGCTCTTAGCCACTTTGCGTTTACGGGGGCTTCGAACCAACTGGTTGATTGTAGCCATTTAGCAAACTCCAAGTTTTAATGAAACACGCTAGACAAAGTCCAACGCAGTAAAAGGGGGCGGAAGAATAATACTCGCGCATTTATTAGTCAATACAGCGATAGACGCATCGAGTCATCTCATTAGCGCGATGAGCGATGGCTCACCGCCTAGTCTTGCAGCTTTAAACTGCGCGTCATGGTGTCCAAATGCGAGGCATCGGTTTCGGAGCCGAGCTTAATCATTAAGCGCAGATCGTTGGGCGAATCGGCAAAAGCAATGGCGTCATCGTAGGTAATCTCGCCCTGAGAGTACAAAGCGTACAGGGCTTGATCGTAGGTCTGCATACCCAGCTCAGTGGACTTCGTCATCAACGCTTTAAGCTCATGCACATCGCCCTTGCGAATCAAATCCGCCGCCAAGGGCGTGTTGAGCAGCACCTCCACCACCGCACGACGCGAACGGCCATCCGATGTTGGAACCAACTGCTGCGCCACGATAGCACGCAGGTTGAGCGATAAGTCCATCCAAATCTGGCTATGGCGCTCTGGCGGGAAAAAGTGAATGATGCGATCCAGCGCTTGGTTGGCGTTGTTGGCGTGCAGTGTCGCCAAGCACAAGTGCCCTGTTTCAGCAAAGGCGATGGCGTGCTGCATGGTGTCTGCCGAGCGCACTTCGCCGATCATAATTACATCAGGCGCTTGGCGCAGGGCGTTTTTCAGTGCCACTTCAAAGCTTTCGGTATCTAGGCCCACTTCGCGCTGAGTCACGATGCAGCCATCGTGCGAATGCACAAACTCGATAGGGTCTTCAATACTAAGGATATGGCCCTTACTGTTGTGGTTGCGATGACCAATCATGGCTGCCAGCGACGTGGATTTACCCGCGCCCGTTGCTCCTACAAACAAAATCAAGCCGCGCTTCGCCATAGAAATGTCTTTAATGACATCGGGAAGGCCAAGCTGTTCCACGGTAGGAATACGTGTCTCGATACGACGCAGCACCAAGCCACAGACGTTACGCTGATAAAAAGCACTGGCTCGAAAACGACCAATGCCCGAGGCATTGATGGCAAAGTTCAGCTCTTTTTTCTCTTCGAATTCCGTTTGCTGTTTTTGGTTCATCAGCCCAAAAACCACTTCGCGCACCTGCTCGGGACTGAGCTTGTTGCGCGTCAAAGGCATGATTTTGCCATTCACCTTCATCGAGGGCGGCACACCTGCGGTCACAAACAAATCGGACGCGCCTTTTTCAACCATGAGTCGTAAAAACTGTTCCATTGCCTTGCGCCTCTTGCTTAGAAATTATCAGGAACTTTGGCTTTTTCGCGCGCCGCTTCACGGCTGATTATGCCTTTGCGCAGTAATTGCTCTAGGCATTGATCCATGGTTTGCATGCCATAGGTCGCGCCTGTCTGAATAGCCGAATACATCTGCGCCACTTTGTCTTCGCGAATCAGGTTACGAATAGCAGGCGTACCTATCATGATTTCATGCGCCGCCACACGACCGCCGCCATTTTTCTTCAGCAGGGTTTGCGAAATAACACCCTGCAAAGACTCAGACAGCATGGAGCGCACCATGGATTTTTCAGCGGCCGGAAAGACGTCGATCACACGGTCGATGGTTTTGGCGGCGGAACTGGTGTGCAATGTACCAAAAACCACGTGGCCTGTTTCGGCGGCCGTCAGTGCTAAGCGAATGGTTTCTAGGTCGCGCAACTCGCCCACAAGAATGACATCAGGGTCTTCACGCAAGGCCGAGCGCAGCGCTTCGTTAAAGCCCAAGGTGTCGCGATGAACCTCACGCTGGTTAATAAGCGAGCGCTTGGATTCATGCACAAATTCGATGGGGTCTTCCACTGTCAGAATGTGGTTTTGCTTGCTTTCATTGATGTAGTCGATCATGGCCGCCAAAGTAGTGGACTTACCCGAACCCGTAGGCCCTGTCACCACCACCAAACCACGAGGAATATCAGCGAGGTTTTTAAAGACCTGCCCCAGCCCCAGCTGATCCATGGTCAGCACTTTGGATGGAATGGTACGAAAGACCGCGCCCGCACCCCGATTATGGTTAAAGGCGTTAACACGAAAACGTGATACCCCTGGCACTTCAAAGGAGAAGTCGGTTTCTAGGAACTCTTCGTAATCTTTACGCTGCTTGTCGTTCATGATGTCGTACACCAGTGCGTGTACGGACTTGTGATCCAACGCTGGCAGATTGATGCGACGCACATCACCATCTACGCGAATCATCGGTGGCAAGCCCGCAGAAAGGTGCAAATCCGACGCGCCTTGCTTGGCACTAAACGCCAGCAGCTCAGTAATATCCATGAAGTATCCTCATAAAACGCAAAATGCCACTGAGTTTAGCTGTAAGTCCGTGGCACTAACATAGATTTTTGTTGGGCATGGTAAAGCAAGAGCAAGCAATGTCTAGAGCCTGTCGCGCTTTGGCGCATCTATCTAAAGAAGATGCTGCTATTTTTTCTGGCTGCTATTACACTTTGCCGACATTTTTTAGGGGTGGCTATGACTTCAATTGCGTTTATTGGCGGTGGCAACATGGCCACCAGCATCATTGGTGGCCTGCTGGCTCAGGGTGAAATAAAGGCTCATTCTATCTGCGTGTCCGACCCCGGCCTCGACCAGCGTCTGGCCCTAGAAAAGAAATTTTCCATCCACACCTGCGCCGATAACCAACAAGCCATCGCCAAAGCCGATGTGGTAATTCTGGCAGTTAAACCGCAAGTGATGAAGGCCGTGCTGGAGCCACTGCGTCCAAGCTTAGAAAAAAGCCAGCCGCTGCTGATTTCCATTGCCGCAGGCATCAGCATGCCCAGCCTGATGCAATGGAGTGGCTGCCACGCCATAGTGCGCACCATGCCCAACACCCCTGCATTAGTTCAAAAAGGCGCAACCGCGCTCTTTGGTAGCGACAAACTCAGCATCGAGCAACGCAACCTAGCCGACAGCCTGCTGCGCGCGGTTGGTATTACGCTTTGGGTTAAAAGCGACGCCGAAATTGATGCCGTTACCGCCCTGTCTGGCAGCGGCCCTGCGTACTTTTTCTTATTGATGGAAGCCATGATTGCCGCAGGCACAGAGCTGGGGCTAAGCGAAGACAGCGCCACCACGCTCACTCTGCAAACCGCCGCAGGCGCGGCACACATGGCACTGGATGCCGAGGTCGCCGTGGCCGAATTGCGCCGCCGCGTCACCTCACCCGGTGGCACCACCGAGCGCGCCTTACAGCATTTTGAACATGCCGAGTTTCGCGCCATCGTCAGCGAGGCGCTGCAAGCCGCCTGCACACGCGCGCAAGAACTTAGCCAACAGTTAGCCCGTTAAGTGTTTATCACGGAGATTTTATGAGTCCTTTTGCCAACGCCGCCATGCCCTTAGTTAATACCATTGGCAGTTTTGTTTTGCTGATTATTTTACTGCGTTTTTTATTGCAGCTTGTGCGTGCCGATTTCTACAATCCCATTTCACAATTTATTGTCAAAGCCACCAACCCTATTCTGGTGCCTTTGCGCCGAATCATTCCCAGTGTCGGTAGTTTAGATATTGCGTCATTATTACTGCTGTATACGGCAGAAGTGCTGCTAATTGCCGCGATTTTCTGGGTCAGCGGCAGCAGCTTTATTCCTTGGATCAGCCTGCTTATTTGGGCTCCTATCGCTATTTTCTCTCTGATTTTAAATCTGTATTTTTGGGGTCTAATTTTAGTCGTTATCGCCTCATGGATCGCACCCAATTCGTACAATCCCGCGCTGATTTTAGTGAATCAATTAATAGAGCCCATGATGCGCCCTGTGCGCAGAATCCTTCCCAATATGGGCGGTTTGGATTTTTCACCCCTGGCGGCATTTTTGATTATTCAACTAACCGAAATCCTAATCCTTGGCCCTTTAGTCAATGCGCTTGGCATTCCGCCCGAAATCCTAATCCTTGGCCCTTTAGTCAATGCGCTTGGCATTCCGCGTGGCATTGTTCTAGGCTTGTAATACCGCAAAAACTTCAGCCAAAAAAGCGCCGCAACCCAA
>JBDKHD010000002.1:0-4247 GCA_039797885.1 Pseudomonadota bacterium | reverse complement strand
GAAGTGAAGCTTATTTTGAAATAATATTTCATCGAAGCCAAAGCCCACCTCGGTGGGCTTTTTTGTGCCGCCACCCGCCCATTTGCGTTTAAGTTTGCTATCATGCGCCACCAATTCTTTTCGAGCTGAGATGGCCTATGACTGCATTGAAAAACGACCGTTTCTTAAAAGCCTTACTGCGTGAGCCTGTGGATCGCACTCCCGTGTGGATGATGCGCCAAGCAGGGCGTTACCTGCCTGAATACCGTGCTTCGCGCGCGCAAGCGGGCGATTTTATGGCGCTGTGCAAAAACCCAGAGCTGGCCTGTGAAGTGACTATTCAGCCGTTGGATCGCTACCCACTGGATGCCGCGATCTTATTCTCGGATATTCTGACCGTGCCCGATGCTATGGGTTTAGGGCTGTATTTCGAGCAGGGCGAAGGCCCAAAATTTAAAAAAATCATCCGCACCGAAGCCGATGTGGCGGCTCTTTCTACGGCCAAAGTAGCGGATTTGGATTACGTCATGCAGGCGGTGCGCACCATCCGCCGTGAGCTTAACGGCCGCGCGCCTTTAATTGGCTTTTCAGGCAGCCCCTGGACTTTAGCCACCTACATGGTCGAAGGCGGTTCGTCCAAAGAGTTTCGTCATATTAAAGCCATGCTCTACAGCCAGCCCGAAGTGCTGCATGCGCTGTTGGATGTGCTGGCTAAATCCGTTATCGATTACCTAAATGCGCAAATCCAAGCGGGCGCGCAAGCCGTGCAGATTTTCGACAGCTGGGGTGGGGCGTTAAGCGATGCGGCTTACACCGAGTTTTCTTTGAAATACATGAAGCAAATTGTGGCGGGGCTGATTCGTGAGCACGAAGGCCGCAAAGTGCCTGTGATTCTGTTTACCAAAGGCGGCGGCCTGTGGTTGGAAACCATGGCCGAGGCAGGTGCAGACGCGCTGGGCTTGGATTGGACTTGCAACCTCGGCGCGGCACGTGCGCGCGTGGGCAGCAAAGTCGCACTGCAAGGCAATATGGACCCCGCTGTGCTTTACGCTTCGCCTGAGGGCATTCGTAAAGAAGTGGCGCGCATTTTGGCCAGCTATGGCAAGGGCACAGGCCATGTGTTTAATCTTGGCCATGGCATTCAGCAATGGGTAGACCCAGAGCACGCCAAAGCCTTTATCGAGGCGGTGGTGGAGCTTAGCCCCGCGTACCACTAAAAATAAAAACGGCGACCAAGGTCGCCGTTTTTATGTCTGCTGTTTTTTACCTGCTAGGCTTCGCACAGCTCGGGAAAGGCCAGCTTCCACATCTCAAAGCCACCATCGAGACTGTAAACGTCGCTGTAGCCTTGGCTAGCAAAGAACTCCGCCGCGCCACGGCTGGACATGCCGTGATAGCAGCACACCAGCAAAGGCTTGTCCTTAGCGGCCTGCGCGATAAAGTCGTTTAGGTTGCTGTTATCAACGCGCTTGGCGTGACAAATGCGCCCAGCCTGAAAGCTCAAGGCATCACGAATATCGGCGATGCTCAAATCGCCTTTTTCAACCATTGTTTTCGCATCTTTTAAACTGATTACTTTAAAACTCATTACCATTTTTCCTGTTGACCGCCGACTAGGCGATATTGTGCGCCCTGAGAAGTGGCAACAAGATTACCATCGGCACTTTGTTTGCCCAAGGCCGTGGCCGTAATTTGTACGCACTGAGTTAACGGGATAGAGGATGAGCAGGCCGCAGCGGCCAGCGTGTACATGCCACGCTCCGAAGTCGCAAGGCCAGAGCCAAGTTTGCTCAGGTCGGTGGTGTAGGCCATGTGATCGGTAAAGTAGCGCTCTTGCGCAGATAAAATATTTTGGATGGCCGTAATGCCATCACCGCGATTGCCTTTGGCAATGTATTTTTGATACTGGGGAATGGCAATGGTGGCCAGTGTAATCACAATGGCCAGCACCATGAGTAATTCAATAAGGGTAAAACCCGTTTGAGATCGTGAGGCTGTCATCGGCTTTGCTCGTTGGGTAGAAAAATGGTGGTGGATTGAATGCTGCGCGCAGTTTGATCGTTATAAGTGATGGGGGCGGCATCCAACAGAATGTACTGGCGAGACTTTTGCTCTAGCCCTGTGGTGCTAAAGGCGTGCGTCAACACAGAAACACGCACAGCACGGACATTCTCTCTCCATTCTGTTGCGCTTAAATCGCCAGCACGAACGTAGCGCATCTTGTTATCTGCTCCTCTGAATGCATAAAGGGCGCGCAGGGAGTTTATGCCGCTGGCAATAACTTGCGCGCTATTGAGCGCAGCATGGCTGCTCGCATAGGTCACACAGCGTAGGACGTTGTTATAGCCTGCGGTGCTGGATACTCCGCCGCCAGAGGTAAAATTATTCTCTACCCAATACACATCCACTATGGTTTCACCATCGGCAATGCCCGTAATAGCAGCGCCAGAGCAATCTTGGCGGTCGGCAGGGATGCCAAGATTTACATCGCTGACATAGGTACGACGCGCGGCAATACGGTCACTTAAGCCGCTGCCATTATTGATCGTGCAATCTGCGCCAGCGGCAGGGGGCAGTGGGGAAGCCGAAGCGCACGCATCTGCAAAAGGCTGGATACGATTGCCTATGCCCTCTTTGGGATAGGGGTAGCCCGCGCGCCGTAAGTTGCTTTGTAGCCAAGTTAAAATAAAACGACCATTTTCTTGCGCCTGTGCCAGCCCTTCGGACTGCAAAGCCGTGCGGTTGCTGGTCAGTAAAATATTGGTTATGAAAACCACCGCTATAACACTTAATAAACCTGCGACCATCAGCTCAACAATGGTCATGCCGCGCTGGAGTTTAAATTGTTTCATGGTATTACCACTGTTGTCGTTAAAGAGTCGCGATGCTGGGTGATATTCGAGCTTTTGTTGGCGTACACCTTGTTGCCACTGGCATCGACGCCACCTGTGCGCACATCCCAAGAAATGTTCAAAGTGACGAGCTTACCATTTACGCCAACGGCAATTTTGGGGTTGGCCATAAAATCAATGGCATCCCGAAAAACGTATTCATCACCAGCCCCGTTTCTTTTGCTGCAAGCCACGTCTTTTAAATCGTAGATAGCCTGTTCTTCTGCGGTGCAAACGCTTCCTGCAACGCGTGAGCCATCGTAGTAGGCACTGCATTTTTTGCTGGGCGCGACGCTGCAATCGACGGTTTTAAGTTTGCCCGCATCGGGGTTGGGAACATTGTTACCGTCTTGATCAGCAATTTCATCAGGCTCGACCCCTGTGCTGTATTTGTTACTGGGGTTGGCACGAATGCGATTGGCTAAATCTTCTAATACCCACGCGGCTTGTGAGCGACTACCAGAATCCAAGGCGGCGCGATTGGATTGCAGCTGTAAGGAGTTCAAGCCGAGCAGGCCAACAGCGGTAATCACCAGAGTGACCAGTATTTCGACCATATTGATGCCGCGTTGCGCGTAAAGAGTCAGCATGATTGATTCACCACAATAAGTTGGCCAATAGAATTGATATGAATATCGCGCTTACGGTTGCCAGAGCAGCCCGAAACCGAAACAGAGAATTTACTGCCACCTGCCACGGTAGCTTGCCCCCGATTGTCGAACTGTATTTCAGTGATGCTGGAGCTGATTTCACCCGCGTTGGCAATGTCTTTGTTCGCACCTTTTTCGCGCAGCATAGTACTGCCTTCTTTGATTTCCCAGCCCTTAGACCAAGAGGATTTGGGTTTCATTTTTACGGTTTTGGCGGAAGTCAGCGCCGCGTTGCGAGCGTAGGCAAGATCGAGCTGCAATTCTTGGCTTAAACGATCTGCCTGGCGATTGCTTGTCATGGTTTTAAAAGCGGGAATGCCCACAACAGTCAGCACGCCGATAATACTAATAACGGTTAAAAGCTCTACTAAAGTGACACCACGGATTTTGTACATAAATTACTGCTCTCTAAAGTCTTACCTAATAGTAGATAACTCATTTAAAAGAGGCCATAGATTTACGGATAACGGCTTATTTTGACCAGATTGTATTTCTTTGCGTATTTTTTGTAATTTTAATCTTCGATTTGCCAGCCTGGCTAGAGCTGATGATTCAGTATAAAAAATGGCGCACAGGGCGCCATTTTTTATGAGCAGATAATTAGAGGAATTTAGACCATTTCACAGTGGCCGCCTGCACCGTATCGACGTTGGCAGTTCCAGGCACAGTTGTACCTTCGTTGGTGTATTTAACATCAGGAACAACGACCATCGAGCCGTCTAGCATC
>JBDKHD010000001.1:0-13633 GCA_039797885.1 Pseudomonadota bacterium | reverse complement strand
GGCTGCAAACCCTAAGCGAAAAACACGATTTCGCGCAAATCGTACCTATTAGTGCGAAAACAGGGCGCAATGTCGATAAATTAGAAAGTTTAATTGAAAGTTTTATTCCCGAAGGCCAAGCTTTTTACCCAGAAGATCAAATTACAGATCGCAGCTCGCGCTTTTTGGCAGCGGAATTGGTGCGTGAAAAAATCATGCGTCAGCTCGGCGATGAATTACCCTACGCCATGACGGTGGAAATCGAAAAGTTTACCCACGATGGTAATTTAATTGATATTCATGCGCTGATTTTGGTTGAGCGTGATTCACAAAAATCCATTGTGATTGGCGATGGTGGTGCGCGCATTAAACAAATCGGCATCGAGGCACGCAAAGACATGGAAACGATGTTCGATTGCAAAGTGATGCTACGCCTGTGGGTGAAAGTAAAAGCGGGTTGGTCGGACGACGAACGCGCACTGCGCAGCCTTGGCTACGACGACAATTTAAAATAAATGCAGCGTTTTTATATTCTGCGCGCCGAGCCTTGGCGTGAAGACGATTGGCTGCTGGATATTTTGACCGAACAAACTGGGCGTATGCGTGTGCAATTAAATCGCCCCAGCACGCCTCCTGATTTATTCCACTGTTACGCCGCGTCTTGGACGCAAGCTGAATTGCCCACGCTTAAAGGCTGGCATTTAGTACGCAGTGATTTTCTGCAAGGCAAAAACCTATTTTGCGGCTTTTATGTGAATGAATTATTGGTGCGACTACTGCCTGAGCAAGAGGCTGTACCAGCGTTGTATTCACGCTACCAGCATACGCTCACGGCTTTAACCGAAGCTGGCTTGCCCGACCCTTGGCTTAGGCTGTTTGAATGGCAATTGCTGCAAAATTTAGGCTACGGCTTTTCTTGGCAGCTCGATGCACTGGGTCAGGCTATTTGTGCTCATAAGCATTACGCTTTTATGCCCAAGCTGGGTTTTAGTGAAAGCGCCTTGGGTTTTTTAGGTGCGGATATTTTAGCTTTCGCGCGCGGGGAAAATGCCTTGCCCTTATGGCAAATGGCCAAAAAAATAATGCGCGCGGCTTTGGATGATATTTTGGAGCAACCGCTTTTAAGCCGTGAACTGTTGCAGTGGCGATTACCGTAGCGCAGGCTACAGGTCTTTAGCTCAGCACCGCAAAAGCCAGCACCCAGTCGCCCTCATCCGATAAGCTGATTAGGGCTTTTTGCGCGCCAAGTTCCGTAAGGCGCACAGCGGCTTGGCCGTAAAGCTGTACCACAGGCGCGCCCAGTTCATCGCGCAGCACTTCCATTTGTTGAAAACCCACGCCTTTGGCAATGCCTGTGCCCAGTGCTTTGGCGAGGGCTTCTTTGGCGGCAAATTGTTTGGCAAGAAAATTGGCGCTGTCGTTGCGGCTGTGCCACAGCTCAAGCTCTTTGGTAGTGAGGGTGCGTTCAGCCAAGCGCGAGCCGTGGCGGCTTAGGCTTTGGGCGATGCGCTGGCTATCGAGTAGGTCCGTGCCTATGGCGCGAACCTTGGCAAACTCAGGTGCGGCTACTGGCATGGCGGATGAGCTCACGCATATCGCTGACGGCTTGCTTTAAGCCAACAAAGAGCGCGCGCGCCACTATGGCGTGGCCAATGTTCAGCTCATTCATACCAGGGATGGCGGCAATGGCTTCGACGTTGTGGTAGTGCAGGCCGTGACCTGCGTTAACGATTAAACCTTGCTGCTTAGCGTAGGCGGCGGCCTCGGCAATGCGCCTAAGTTCGGCTTGTTGTTCTTGCTCATTATGCGCATCAGCATAGCGCCCTGTGTGCAGCTCGATAACGGGGGCGCCCACCCGCACAGTGGCGTCGATTTGAGCTGGGTCTGGGTCGATAAAGAGCGAAACTTCCGCGCCTAGGGCTTTTAAGCGGATAACGGCGGCGCGAATGTGCGCTTCTTGGCCTGCCACATCCAGCCCACCTTCGGTGGTCAATTCCTCGCGTTTTTCAGGCACTAGGCAGCAGGCCGCTGGGCGCACTTCTTCGGCTAGGCAGAGCATGGCCTCGGTGACGGCCATTTCGAGGTTCATCTTGGTGCTAAGGGTTTGCGCCAGTACACGCACATCGCGGGGCTGAATGTGGCGGCGGTCTTCACGCGGATGCACGGTGATGCCGTCTGCGCCCGCTTCTTCGGCTAAAAAGGCCGCTTGGACGGGGTCGGGGTAAATCGTACCGCGCGCTTGGCGCAGGGTGGCAACGTGGTCGATGTTGACGCCAAGTAGGACGCGCTTGGGGGTTTTCATGGCTTAGTTTTCTCCAAAGAGAGCGCAGTCGATGTAGTCGCACAGGCAGTGGATAACCAGCAAATGCACCTCTTGAATGCGCGCGGTGACAAAAGCAGGCACGCGAATTTCAACGTCGTCGCCACTGAGCAGCGACGCCATGTTGCCGCCGTCTTTGCCCGTGAGTGCAACCACCACCATTTCACGCTCGTGCGCGGCTTTGATGGCTTCAATGACGTTGGCGGAGTTGCCGCTGGTGGAGATGGCCAGCAGCACGTCGCCTGCGTTGCCCAGCGCCCGAATTTGTTTAGAAAACACTTCGTTGTAGCTGTAGTCGTTGGCGATGGAGGTGATGGTCGAGGGGTCGGTGGTTAAGGCCAGCGCAGGTAGGCTGGGGCGCTCGCGCTCGAAACGGTTCAGCAGTTCGGAGGAAAAGTGCTGAGCGTCGCCTGCCGAGCCGCCGTTGCCGCAGGTTAAAATCTTGCCGCCATTAAGTAGGGCTTGCACCATTTGCAGTCCCGCGCGCTCGATATAGGGCGGCAGCTCTTCGGCGGCGAGGGTTTTGGTTTCAATGCTGGCGGCAAAGTGGCCAAGGATTCGTTGTTGCATGGTTTTCTTCCTAAATAAAAAATAACAGTAGGATCAAGCATCGCGGCGTTTGGGTGCGCGTTAAAACGCGTTTTTTATCCAGTCAAATTGCACGGGGTCGCCACTGGCGGACAGCACATCAAAGCGGCAAAAGGGCGGTTTGTTGCCAAAATGCTGCTGCAAATAAAACTCGGCGGTGCGGCGCAGCTTGCTGATTTTGCTGCGGGTGATGCTTTCGGCACCACTGCCGTGCTCGGCGTTTTCGCGGTAGCGCACTTCAACAAAAACCAACACCGTACCTTGCCAAAAAATCAGGTCAATCTCGCCACCGCGCAAGGTAAAGTTGCGCTCGACTAGGCTTAGGCCTTGTGCGCTAAGCCAGCTCTCGGCCAAGGCTTCGATGGCTTGGCCTTTGTGGCGGTGGCTTAACGCTGGGTCGTTGTAATCCCACATCCTTGTGTTTGTCCTGTGTTTGTCCTTACTGACGGCCACTGAGCTGACGTGGCTGGCCCTGTGCAAACTGGGTGCAATCGGTGCGGCGCACAATGCGGCGCTGCGCATCCAAATGCAGTGAGCCTGTACTGCCGAAGACTTGGCTGTAAGGCAGCAGCTCCAGCTGTTTTAGCCTTGGCAACAAACGAAAAGCATCCACGCCCATGGCATACAGGCGGGCGTAGCTGCCTTGGCCTCCTGGGACAGCCTTTTCGACTTGCTGTGCCAGCAGGCTGTATTGCAGCAGCCAAGGTGCATCACAAAAAACGATGCCGTTTAAATCGCGATCTTTGTTGGGCTGCACTTCGCCTGAATACAGGTGCGAAGTGGCGTAGACAGGCAAGTCGCCTGCAAAGTTAAAGGCTAAAGTCGGTTTGATTTGGCGCGCTTGCTGCGGCAAAGCCACCAAAAACACCCAATCGGCGTCGTCGCGGCGGCTGGGTTCAAACTCGGTTTCTTGGCGTAGGATTTGGCGCATGGTGTTGTAACGCTGCTGGCTGTCGTTGACGTTCAGCAGGGCGCGCACATCGGGGTTGTAGTCGGGGCGGTTGGGGTAATAGCGTTGGTCGGCAATAGTGCCGCCTAGCTCCAGCCAGCGGTTTTTGAACGCAGTGTAAATGCGCTCGCCCCAGTTACCCTGTGGCAATAACGCCAGCACGGTGCGTTTGCCGTCACCCCAGGCTTTGTCGGCAATTTGCACGGCTTCATCTTCGGCGGCTAGGCCAAATTGATAGAGATTTTGGGGGCCTGCGTTGGTATTGCCGCTGGTTTTGTCACTGTAGTTCAGCGCCAGCGTTGGTAAAGGCAAGCTGTCGCGCTCACTCAAGGCCTGTACATCGGGCTTGGTCACAGGCCCTACCAGCCACTGTGCACCATCAAATTGCGCTTGGTTGTAGGCGGCATTGATATCGGGGTATTGCAGGCTGTCGTACAGCTTAACCTTAGGTACGCTAAAGCCTTTATTTAAGGATTCGTAATAAGCGGCCATAAAACCGTCACGCAAGGCCGCGCCCGTTTTGGCTAAGGGGCCAGACAATGGCAAAAGCAGCGCAATCTGAGTGGGGCGCTTGTTGGCGGCATCTTGCAAGAGCGCCAGCCCGCCTGGCAGCTTTTGCGCAGCGGGGTGGTTGGGGTGGCTTTTTTGCCAGCGTTTGACTTCAGCCAGCAGTTCATCCAAGGCTAGGCGCGGATTACGGCTAATTTGTGCCAGCTGCAACCACTGTGCAAACTGCGGTGCCATTTGCGCGCTATTGAGGCCGTTAAACACTTCTTCAGGAACGCGCATCAGGTCTTGGAAAATCAGCTCGTGATTGTTTTCGGCGTCTGCACCACTGAGGATGGCAGATTGAAAATCACGCTCACGCGCAGCGGCCAAGTATTGGCCTACGGCTTCCAAATACTGCGCTTTAAGCAGGCTGTAGCGGATTTCTTGGTTGCTGCTGGCGGTGTCCATCAGCTCGGCCAGACTTTGCAGCAGCGGTCGGCCTTCGTCGACGCGCCCAGCGGCAAGGCTGAGCTCTAAGCTTAGGAGCAAGGCTTCGATTTTATCCTGGCCTTTAAGGGGGCGCTCGTTCAAAGCTTGCAATGCCAGCGCGGCATTGCCAAACTCGCGCGCTTTCAGCAAGGCGCGGGCGCTTTCAAGTAAACGGCTGTTATCCAGCTCAGTGACTGAGGTTTCGGTAATCGGGGTGGGCTTGCTGGCGCAGCCCGTAAAAAGCAGCGCGCAAGCGCAGAAAAAACTGCCCATAATGGGCGCGAAATAGCGATTTTTGGCCGAAGGTAAAGCAACAGGCATGACGATAATATCCAAAACTCAAACAGGCACACTGTATGTTGTGGCCACTCCGATAGGGAACTTGGCTGATCTTACTGAGCGTGCGCGCGAGGTGCTGGCACGGGTCGATCAAATCGCCTGCGAGGATACCAGACATAGCAGCAAATTACTGCAACACTTGGGGCTAAGAAAACCGCTTTTATCGGTGCACGAACACAACGAGCGCGAGCGCGTAGCGCACATAGCCTCACTGCTTAGCCAAGGGCAAAATCTTGCGCTGATTTCCGATGCGGGTACGCCGTTAATTTCCGACCCGGGCTTTCCTTTGGTGCAGGCGCTGCGCGAGCAAGGCTTTCAGGTGTCGCCAGTGCCTGGGGTGAGCGCCGTTATCACCGCGCTGTCGGCGGCGGGCTTGCCCACCGATCGCTTTACCTTTGAAGGCTTTTTGCCGCACAAAATGGGCGGCAAGCGTGAAAAACTAGAGGCCCTAGCGCAAGAGCCGCGCACTATGGTGTTTTACGAAGCCAAACACCGTATTTTAGAAACTCTCGAACTCATGGCTGAAGTCTTTGGCACTGAGCGCCCAGCCTGCGTAGCCCGCGAACTGACTAAAACCTTTGAAACTTTCTACCACGGCACCTTGCCCAGCATATTAGCGCGCTTAAGCGGCGATGAAGACCAGCAAAAAGGCGAGTTCGTGGTGATGATTACAGGCCACCCCAACCCCAGTACGGCAGGCAGTCTCGATAGTGAGAAATTATTGCGCCTGCTCAGTAGCGAATTGCCCCCCAAAAAAGCCGCCGCGCTGGTGGCTGAAGTCACAGGTGAAAATAAAAAAGAGCTCTACGACAGGCTGCTTCGGATGAAAGCCTAGGGTTTAAGACGGAGCTTGAACCTAGGCTAGCGCCTTGACATGAAAAGCCTTACACTGCGCGCCGAGTTGGCCAGACAGTCGCCGCCTAAGTTTCTTAGGGGGAGGAAAGTCCGGGCTTCACAGGGCGAAGTGCCAGGTAACACCTGGGAGGCGTGAGCCTACGACCAGTGCAACAGAGAGCAAACCGCCGATGGCCGCTATGCGGATCAGGTAAGGGTGAAAGGGTGCGGTAAGAGCGCACCGCGCAGCTGGCAACAGTCTGCGGCACGGTAAACTCCACTTGAAGCAAGACCAAATAGGCCCCCGTATGGCGCGGCCCGCGTTGGGGGCGGGTAGGTTGCTGGAGCCTGTGAGCGATTGCAGGCCTAGATGAATGACTGTCCAAGACAGAACCCGGCTTACCGGCCAGCTCACTTTTTTTTACGCGGGCGCACTCTGCGCCAAGCGGTCTTAGATAAAACTCTCAATGTTCACAACATCCAGCTGCGCGGCATCCAGCGCGGCTTGGGCGTAGCCTTCCCACACGCGGGCGCGCAAAAACAAGCCATAAAGCGCAGGGTCAATGTGGCCGTCGTCGCGCATCCTTTGCAAAATCTTCAGTGCCTGAGAAATCTTCATCGGCGCTTTATAAGGACGGTCTTTGGCGGTCAGCGCCTCGAAAATATCGGCGATGGCCATCATTTTGGCGGGCAAAGACATCTGCTCGCCTTTAAGCCCGCGCGGGTAGCCCGTACCGTCTATTTTCTCGTGGTGATTGCCTGCGTATTCGGGCACGCGCTTGAGCTTGCGCGGGAAGGGCAGGGATTCCAGCATAGTTTGCGTGACCACTATGTGGTTATTGATAATGTCGCGCTCGGCTTGGCTGAGTGTGCCGCGCTCAATGCACAGGCAGGCGATTTCTTCGCCACTCAATAACGGCTGCATCTGCCCGCAGGCATCGGGGTAATGGCGCTGGGCAATGGCCTTGATGCGGGCTTTTTTCTCGGCGCTCATAAGCTCGCCGCCTTTGTTGGCTTCTTGCACAAAGGCCAAATCAGCAGCCAGCAGGGCAAGATCGGTTTGATGCTCCTGCTCCAGTGCTGCCAAGGCTTGCCTGTCGGCATGGTGCAAGCTGGCGCGGGCGTGCCAGTAGTTGGCAATAAGATGCTGGCGCAGGCTGGCAAAGCGCGCTTCAACGAGGTGAATACGGTCAAATAGGCATTGTAGCTTGGTGGCTTTATCCAGCACCGAGTCGGGCGTAGCCAGCTTGCCGCAGTCGTGCAGCCAAGCCGCAACCTTAAGCTCGTACCAGCCGTCTTCGTCCAAATTAAAACCTGCAAACTCGTGCTGGTTGGCGCAGGCCGCTTGCGCTAACAGCTCGGTTAAAAGCGGCACGCGCTGGCAGTGGCCGGAGGTGTGCGGGCTTTTGGCGTCGATGGCCACCGCCAGTACCTTCACAAAGGCATCCAAGAGGTTTTTCAGATCATCCACCAACAGCAGGTTGTTTAGGGCGATGGCGGCGTAGCTGGCGAGCGCTTTAATCAAGGGTTCAATTTCTTTGGAAAAGGGCACGACTTGCCCAGAGCTTGCTTCCAGCGCATTCACAAGTTGCAACACACCTATCACGTCGTTGCTGTGGTTGAGCAGGGGCACAGTTAAAAAAGAGCGTGAGTGGTAGCCTGTGCGCTTGTCGAAGGCGACGGTGCCAGAAAAATCAAAATCCGAATTGCGATAAGCGTCGGTAATATTCACCGTTTTTTTGCTTAGCGCGGCGTGCGCGGCAATGTGATGATGGTTCTCGCTGCCATCAATGCGTGTAAGGGGGATAGGCGGCAGCTCTTTGGGGTCGATGCGGTTACGGCGAATGTTCAGGCTGTTGTTACGCAGCAAGGTAAATTCAAGCTGCTCTTGCCCTTGTTGTTCTTTGAGCAAATACAGCGTGCCGCCGTCCGCCCCTGTGAGGCTTTGGGCTTCATCCAAAATACGCTCCAGCAATTTTTGCGCGTTGGGCGCGCCTGCCAAGGCAACCAATAAAGCTTTTTGGTCGTGCAAAGCTTGTTGCTTTTGCAGGGCAATGGCGGCAAAGCGAGACAGCGCCAAAATCAGCGGCTCTAGTGCTTTATCAAAGGCGATTCGATTGCCTTGATCATCTTGGGCGTTGAGCAATTGCAAAACGCCAATCAGCTCGCCTGCCTCTGTGCATAAGGGCAAGGCCAAGACCGACCGGGTGCGATAGCCTAAACGCTGGTCAAACTCTTGAGTGCCCGTGAAATCGTAGTCTTGGTTTTGGTAGGCGTTTTCGATGTTGATGAGCTGCTTTTTTAGGGCGCTGGTGCTGGCCACATGATGCAGGTTGGGCTTGTCTGCTAGATACAGGGGCACGGCGGGGTAGGTGTGGCCAGAAGCACTTGAAAGCCCAAGGCTTAGGTTGCGCACTAGAGCAAACTCCAGCACCTGGGCCTGGCCTTGGCCTTTGGCTAAATACAAAGTGCCGCCATCGGCTCGGCTTAGCTGCAAGGCTTCATCGAGGATGATGGCGCACAGGTGCGCAATATCTTGCTCGGCTGTCAGTTTTTGCGCCACGTTAAGCAGGTGTTGGTAATCTTTTAAGCCCATGGCATTCATATAATTCCTTCCAATGCGTCCGTTTTGCCAGTGTCGCCCAAGCTTAGTCTGTTGGTGCGTTTTATCAGGCGATGGGAGCAACACAGAGGCTGTCTATTTGCCTGCGTTGCGGCTGGTAATTGCCGAGGTAGGCGCTATAGTACGGCCTCTTTTGGGTACCTAGGTAGTCGTTTATGCAGCACGCGTTTTGGCATGAAAAATGGCAGAGCAATCAAATAGGCTTTCATTTGCCTGAAGTGAATAAGCTGTTGCTTAAGCATTGGCCAGCTTTAGGGGTGGCTACAGGAACGGTATTGGTCCCCTTGTGCGGTAAGTCGTTGGACTTAATTTGGCTGCGTGCTCAGGGCTATCAGGTGATTGGCGTGGAGCTGAGCGAAATTGCGCTCGATGCGCTGGCCGCTTCCTTTACCGATGCAGGTTTTGTAGTACAGAAAGAGCCGTTGCTCGAATCTGGGCTTACGGCGCGCTATCGTGGCGCAGGCGTGACCCTCTACGCGGGGGATTTTTTTGCATTAACGGCTGAAATCATCGGTGCGGTGGATGCCATTTACGATCGCGCGGCGCTGGTGGCTTTACCCGCCGACATGCGCCAAGGTTACAGCAAGCATTTGCAGGCCATCAGCCAGCAAGCACCCATGCTGCTGTTAAGTTTCGACTACGAACAAAGCCTTATGGTGGGGCCGCCTTTTGCGGTGGCAGCAGGCGAAATCCATGCGCACTATCAGCCTTATTATGCGCATTTGGATTTGTTGGAAATACGCGATGTCATTGAGCAAGAGCCCAAATTTAAAGAACGCGGCTTAAGCTCGCTCAAACAGCTGGTTTATAAAATCAGCTAAGTCTTACCACTTTGGCTGTGCGGCTAGCTTTCGGTGCACAACGCACAGGCACGCTGTGAATACATCCCTGTACGCTCGAATGTGGCATCCCTGCCACATACGGCCTGTTTATTGTGCATCGAAACGCCGCGCCAAAGCAGCGTGAAGCAGCTTAAGCTCGCTCAAACAGCTGGTTTATAAAATCAGCTAAGTCTTACCACTTTGGCTGTACGGCTAGCTTTCGGTGCACAACGCACAGGCAGGCTTAAACAGCGGATCCGCTCAGGTTAATGACTTCGATGTGTGTGGCGTTTAGGTAGTGCCAGCGTACGTCGATATCCCAGAGCTTGACACCGTATTGCCGCGTGGGCTCAGGCTTTTGATAGGCAGGCTTGGGGTCTTGAGCGAGGCATTGCTCCACCAGTGCCTGTACGTCTTGCGCAAGCCTTTGGCTGTGCTGTTGCGCCTGCTGCTGCGCATCGAAGCTAAAGCTCACCTGTACGCAAGAAGGCGGTGTTTGTGCGATACGGTTGTAGGCTGAGGCCACAGCATCGACATAGGGCACATAAGGTTTGATATCGACAATGGGCGTGCCATCCAATAAATCCACACCGCTTACGTAAAGCCTTGTGCCCTCTATTTTATCCAGCTTGACCACCGACAGCCCGATGCCATTGGGGCGGTGCGTGCTGCGTGTGGCAAATACCCCAATTTTTTCGTTGCCGCCTAAGCGCGGCGGGCGTACGCGCAGGCTGTGATCCTGTGCGCCAACGGCATGAAACTCAAACAGCAGCCAAATATGGCTGACCTGATTCAGCCCCTCTAAAGCCAGCGGGTCGTTAAAAGGCGGCAGCAGCTCAATAATCCCGCAAGCCGCAGGCGCAAGGCTGGGCTGACGTGGAATGGCAAACTTCTCTTTAAATGGCGTATGAGCAATGGCGATGGGGTGCAGCATGGTTTTTTTTCGGGTTGGGGGTTGGGGGCATTGTGCGCGGAATACGCTCAACGCTCAACGCTCACCCCTTTAATCGCTTTTGAACAAACCTGTTCATTTTACGGCACGCATGGTTATTTGACAGCAAAACACAACCGCTCAGTTACAAAGCATTACAAACTGGCTTGTTTGGCGGGGGCATACTGCCGCCGCATCGAAAGCCGACTGGGTTTTAGCATAAAAACAGTCCTAACACAGTCCATTTGTAATCATAGGTAACCATCATGGCCAAGATTTCTACCCTTGCTCTTGCTGTTGTCAGCGCATCTTTCATTGCCCCAGCGGCCTGGGCGTCCGGTTTTAAACTGAACGAACAAAGCGCCAGCGGCGTAGGCACGGCCTTTGCTGGGCGTGCAGCCGTGGTCGAAGACGCCAGCACGGTATTTTACAACCCCGCCGGGATGAGCAAGCTCAAGCGTGCCGAAATCAGCTTGGGTGCGGCCTATCTCAACGCCGATGTGACCTTCAAAAATGGTGTGCGCAACAACGCCGCAGGCGTGCCTTCTACGTTTGAAACGGGCACTTATGACCACGGCGGTAGCTTGATTCCAGAACAAGCCATTCCCTTTGTGTATTACGCACACCCCATCAACGACAAGCTGGCTTTAGGCTTTGGCTTGTTTGTGCCCTTTGGTGCTGAAACCAACTACGGCAAAACCGCATTAAGCTCAGGCTTTGCGGGTAAAACCAAGCTGACCACTGTCGATTTTCAACCTGCGTTTTCCTATAAAGTCACCGACACCTTTGCTATCGGAGGTGGCTTGGACATCGTTTATGCCCAAGGCACGCTGACCAAAAGCTTGGACCTGATTCCTTATGTGCCTACCGCACTTGGCACGCCAGCAGGCATTGGCGGCATGCTGGATAAAGAAGAATACAAGGGCTACGAAAACACTTTTGAAGTCGAAGGCGACGACACCGCCATCGGCTGGAACCTGGGTTTTATGTGGGACATCACTCCCGCCACCACCTTGGGCCTGACTTACCGCTCTGCCATCGACTTTACCCTAGAAGGCGAAGCCGAGTTTGGAGCCAAAGACGGCGTGAAAGCCTTTAGCACCGATGCCAAGCATCCTGTTACGGGCACAGCCCTGCCACCTGGCATTTACCCAGTGGATGGTGCAACGGGCAAAGTGCCCAACCAAAAAGCCGAAGTGCCATTAACTGGCCCGCAATCTGTCACCTTAAGCTTGGCGCACCAGCTTACCGACAGCTTGCAAGTGCAGGGCGGAGTGACCTGGACAGACTGGTCGAGCTTTAAATACTTCGACGTCAAAGGCAAAGGCCCTGGCATGATTTCAGCCCTGAGTGAAAAATCCATGGGCTTAACCGACAACTACATTGGTCATATCGTTGAAAACTGGCACGACACCTATGCCTATGCCATCGGCGCAACCTATACGTTGAACCCACAATGGCTGCTGCGTGCAGGCTTTGCCTATGATGAGTCTCCTGTCGATCGCAACCACCGCACAGCCCGCGTGCCCGATAACGATCGCAAATGGCTGACCGCAGGTGCGCGCTTCGCGCCCTCGCAAGACCTGAGTTTCGATTTGGGCTTGGCTTACGCCTTTATTGATGGCTTCCATATGAGCGAAGTGGACTACAACCTCAACGATCAGCAATCCAGCAAGCAACGCATCGAAGGCGACTACGAGCTGAACGCTTTTGGCGCTAGCATGCAAATGAACTACCGCTACTAATCTCTTCTAAATATCTCCCAATAAGGGCAGCGCAAGCTGCCCTTATTCTTTTATCTTTAAGTTCCCTTTACCCTCATTTAACTAGCACAGCTGTTTGGCTTCTGTTATCTTGCACCGCAGTATTAAAAAGTCTGATAACTGCACCTATAACAATAAAAACAGGAGAGTCAGATGGCATCTTTACGTTGTCTTCACCTGACCGCTACGCTCGCTGCCCTCACCGCAGCCAGCCCAGTATTTGCTCTGCAAGCCTTAGATGATCTCATCCTGTCGGATGTGACGGGTCAGGCTCAGGGCTTGAAAATTACTCAAGAGCAAAAAGTCGTAATCGACTCCTTAACCTATTACGACGATGATGGCTTGGGTGGCACCAGTGACACAGCGGGCAGCATTACGCTCAAGAACGTGCGCCGTTTTACCCCTGAAGGCGTGCCTACGGTGCAGGATATCGAAGTAAAAAACACCGCCAAAGGTCGCGCACTGGTCATCACCAATCATCAGCTAGAGGTGAACCAAGAAATTGGCGACGTCTCTATCAATGGCAAATCCTTAGGCTCGCAAGGGCAAAATAACTACCGCTTTGGTGCCAATGATGTGCTGGTTACCAGCATTCGTGCGGGTGGGTATTTGGGCAACAACGGTATGAGTATCGACGTAGCCGTGCCCAGCTCGCTGTCTTACGACCAGTGGAAAGAAGTGGATGGCGTGCGCAGCTACGTCACCATTAACTACGACGACCCCTACAACAAAGGCCAAGGCGGCATTGTCTTTGAAGACATCACCATCGACATCACCGACGATGGTCTGCGCATTGGTTTGCCCACCACTCAAGGGGGCTTTATCAACCAGTACAACAACTGCGTAGGTACTTGGACAGACTGCCGCGACCCCGATCAAACCAAACACAACGTCACCTCCAGCAACGCTTTTCGCAATGTCAACTTTATGCCGGGCGGCTATGTGTTGGTTAAAAACGCCAAGGGTGCCAACGAATACGGCCTAGAGCTGGATGCGCGCGTGAAGGCAGGCAGTAATCTGGATTACATCGACATCTTTGGTGAAGTAGGCGACAGCTACCCCAACTCTCAAGTTTTTGAAATGTCTGCGCATTTGCATCTAAACAGCGACCTTATCATTGAAGGCATGCGCATGAACGTCGATGGTGAGCGCGGCCTGGTGTTTGACTTTGATAACACCACCCCTCATCAGGTGGCTTCGGCCAATCTGGTGGTGTCAGACATTACTCTGATGCGTAGCGACCGTGTTAAGACCACGCCAAACCCTGTCAGTATCGGCACGCTGGATGTGCAGCTGAACTTGGGCAGCCGCACTTATTTCCAAATGGAGGGACACTAAGATGAATAACAAGCTCCCACTGGCATTGGCAATTGGCTTAGTGTCTGGCTCGGCTTTGGCTTTGCAGTCTTTAGACGATGCCGTCATGCAAGACGTATCAGGCCAAGGCGGCCTGACCATCGAAAGCACTACCACCGACCCCGATGGCTACACCCTGCGCACAGGCGAAA